>JBDSUZ010000038.1:0-2445 GCA_039927395.1 Saprospiraceae bacterium
CTTCGTGCAGGCAAATGCCTTTGGGTCAAGGCCGGTATCAATGTCGTCAGATCCTCATGGCTCAACAATCGCTTATCAGTGAGTACTGACAATTGTTCGGCCACATTCTTCAACTCGCGAATGTTGCCCGGCCAGGTATATGACTCAAGTATTTTGCGTGATATCTCATCAACCTGTACTGGTTGGCTATGGTATTTTTCTGCAAAATCAATACTGAATTTTCTGAAAATAGGCCAAATATCTTCGGGACGGTCCCTAAGGGCGGGCACATTGATCGGCACAGTATTTAATCTGTAATAAAGGTCTTCGCGAAATTTCTTGAGGAATATATTTTCCTCGAGATCGACATTGGTCGCCGCAATTACACGGACATTTGTTTTTTGTGTCTTGGATGAACCGACGCGGATAAATTCTCCAGTTTCAAGCACACGCAATAGATACGATTGCGTGTCCAATGGCATTTCGCCTATTTCATCTAGAAATATTGTGCCTCCATCACATGTTTCGAAGTAACCCTTGCGGTCTCCTACAGCACCAGTGAATGAGCCTTTTTCGTGCCCAAATAATTCCGAATTGATAGTGCCTTCAGGTATTGCCCCACAGTTGATAGCTATGAATTCATTATGCTTGCGAGGGCTTAGCAAATGGATAATTTTGGAAAATGCCTCCTTTCCAACTCCGCTTTCGCCAGTGATCATCACGGATAGATCTGTACTCGCTACACGAACCGCTGTACTCAATGCCTGATCTAGCTTGGGCGAATGTCCAATGATGCCAAATCTTGCTTTAATCGATTGTAAAGGATTACTCATAAATTGCTTAAATACGTGATGAATTTACTGGATCAATTGTTATTTAAATGAAATTAAATGCATAATAATAGGGTGATAATTAATTGATTTTTCAATGCAATAGCGAAATCTTGCGCTTTTGTGCTCTATTGAATTGGAGGATAAATCCCAATTTGAAAGTCGAGCCTTTGATATATTTATAATATGGATCAGCGATGATCAAGCCCAGTGGCTCTGGCTCCTGTATACTCTTGTATTTCAATTTGCCAGAACTAAAGGAAATAGATTCAAACATCGATGCGCATTCCAAAAATGGACGAAATTCTTGCTTGCTTTTATTCTTGCGCCCTGCTTGTGTTATCGCTGTTTTGAGACTACGAATTTTGAGATTTTGAGTGCTTGCGCCGAATACTTTGGCCTTAAGATCTCTGGCGATTGTATATCGGAGAAATAATAGATGTAATCCTTGGCTACCTGCGCTTGTATTGTACCTGTCAGATTGCTTGGATCTTGAAACAAAGAAATGACTGGCTTTTTGAGCTCCAGCTATTCGGCTTAGCAACAGGGTGCTTCTCGTTGAGTTATTTTGTGGAAATGGAAGTAAAATGCCAATATCAGCTGCAGCTGAAGCAGAACTTTGTGCAAGCACAAGAGTCAATGACAATAACATCCATTTGATCATAAATCTGATTTTTAACTTTCAATGATTTCGCCCAGTAATGTTGCGGAGCTAACATCGCGGATCAACACATGTACGTAGTCCCCGGGCTTTATGCCATCTATCTTGGGAAATACGACTACTTTGTTTTGTCCATTTCTGCCTTTGAATTCCTGATCTGATTTGCGGGAATCTCCTTCAACCAACACTTCAGTAACGATTCCCAAATCCGCTTGATTGTGCCGGAATGATAATTGTTGCTGAACGCGAATCACTTCGCTCAATCTTCTCTTTTTTACTTCCTCCGGTATATCGTCCGGATATTTCTTTGCCGCCAATGTACCAGGCCTTTCGGAGTAGGTGTACATATATGACATTGTATATTTTGAATGCTCCATGATACTTATAGTATCTAAATGCTCCTCTTCAGTTTCGGTGCAAAAT
Organism: Saprospiraceae bacterium; assembly: GCA_039927395.1. GTDB lineage: Bacteria > Bacteroidota > Bacteroidia > Chitinophagales > Saprospiraceae > JBDSUZ01. The sequence continues at coordinate 1,894 of JBDSUZ010000038.1, forward strand.
CCCGTGATCACATCGGCAGATATCCCACAATCTGGTATGATTTCGTAGATCTTGTTGATGCGCTCGATGTACCAATCACGATCGTATGTCCTGTTCATCAATTCCAACACACGACTATTGCCACTCTGCACTGGCAGATGTATGTAATTGCAGATATTATGATATTTGGCAATTGTATGTAGCACCTCGTCAGTGATATCCTTGGGGTGTGAGGTCGAAAAACGAACGCGAAGCAAAGGGTTGACATTCGCAGTCATTTCAAGCAAATGGGCAAAATTGGTTAGCTCTGCAGTATCAGGGTGGCTCCACTTGTAAGAGTCGACATTTTGACCAAGAAGCGTGACTTCTCTAAAGCCTTCGTCAAACAATGAACGTGCTTCTGCCAATATGCTATATGGATCGCGGGATCTCTCTCTTCCTCTTGTAAATGGCACCACACAGAAGGAGCACATATTGTCGCAGCCGCGCATGATACTGATAAATGCATTGATGCCATTGCTTTCAAGACGCACAGGGCTGATGTCGGCATATGTTTCATCACGAGACAACAAT
>JBDSUZ010000039.1:0-1737 GCA_039927395.1 Saprospiraceae bacterium
GTCGGTACTATTTGTAAGGTTTTATTATACCAATCGTCATTATGGATTGCTGAAATGTGCATCTCTGATGGATAGCTCTTACTCCATAGGATAAATGCTACATTTTGCTCTTGATTGTTCCAGCCCCCGCCAAGATAGTCTACTGCATATTGGGGATCCAGGACCTCAGAATTGATTTGAAATATTGCGCTGAAGGCAATTCGCACTTGATCCAATTTTGTTTGAAGAAGTCCATACAGAAGACAGCCAATTACAAACGTTGCTTTTTGATCAAAATAGTCACCAATGGGAATCTTAGAAGCGGCAGTCCAAACGGAAAAGTATAAGCCATTAGGATAATACAGTCTCTGCGATACTCCTTTGTTCGGATCTACTAACCATTGGATGCCTCCTTGTAGCGATGCCAAAACCCTGATCTTTTCGGTTTGATTTTCATTCAACCATTCCAGTTTGGAGCATAGTAGTTCAGCAATCATTTGTGTTGACAGTGGGTGAACCAATAGCGCATTTGCGGCAAGGGCGGCAGCCACCACTAAACCCGACTCTTCGCCTAGGCCGCGATGAACGGGCACTTTGATTTTGACTTCGAATGCCTGCGGTGGAAAGGAAATTCCCAGCTGGTTCTCTATTAGCGTAAATGTCTCGACTACCAGATCCAATTCTCTATCGCCAATTCGACCGGCCTTGAATTTATGCGTAACCTTGTCGACATAGTGTGAAGTCTTAGTGGTGGGAGTACAGATTAGTTCAAGGACATTGTCGTTCATAGCCAAGGCCATTAAACCATTCCCGAATCCTAGGTCACCCAGTGTAACCGGCGCCAATATCTTAATTCCAGCTTGACTCATTGCAATTTATTATACGGCTGATTGTCGGTTGATCTCATGAGTATCAAGCTGTATTGCTTGCCATGATATGTGTTGTAAATAAGCAGAGTCTTTGGCTGCGTTGCTTGAACCGGCCTCAAACACATATGTTGGGGTATTTTCATTCCCGACAAAAACTGGACTCCCAACCAAAACCCCAACGCATTTGCAGTAGGAAATTCACCTGTCATATGTTTATACGACAGCACATTTAGAGAGGGATCAAATTTTGAAACGAAGTCACTGTATGTTGATTCAAACCTGCAATCTCCGTTTCTGCCAACAATCAATGTATCTATCTCTGATAGATGACAGTTGTTATCGGATAGCAAATCTCTTAGAGAATTTGAAAGCTGCTCAACAACTGAAAAAGTTTTTATAGACAAAACCTCTGCTACAGCGTTTTGCTTTTTGTCACCGATCAAAAACATAGCTGCGCCCTCACCGGCAATACTCCCTGCTGTTTGTGATTGCAAGAGTTCAATGTTTGGACAATCTTCAGATTTGTACCAGCCTGCCCCCAAGTCAATAGTGTGATTGTAAGTTGATATTTCATCTACAGCACCGACAAGAAACTGCTTACCCGGCTCTTCCCTTGTTTTCATCAGACCATCTAGCATGGCCATTTCAAAGGCCAAGCCACGATGCATATGCGTGATATTGTAGGATTGATTATGAGTAATGAGACTGACTTGAGCAGCTATCGCATTTGGAGTACTTTGCACAAAATTGCCTGGAGTGAGAAGTCCTTCATCGTAATCAACTATCTGATTGAGAAACCTGATGCAATCTTCCATGCCTCCATTTGCCGTCCCGATAATTATACCATCAACCTTCGCACCATTTAGGGCATCAAGTCCGGCACCGATTC
>JBDSUZ010000040.1:0-4005 GCA_039927395.1 Saprospiraceae bacterium
ATCAAAGAAAAGATCAAAGCTTCCAATTTTGCCGATCTGGAATGCCTCTTCCAATCGCAATTTTTTGTCTTCTAATTGAACTAGTACCTGTTTATTGTCAGTGATATCTCTTGCTAGCGATTGGATCACCAGTTGCCCATCTTCATCTGTATATTGTTGCAAATTTTGACCTATCCATTTCTCGGAACCATCCCTTGTCTTGATCGGAAATTCGAGATATATCGCTTGTTGTGATAATGAGGCAAATGCCGCTTTGACCTTTTCGCGATAATCCACTCGCACAAGGTCCAACATATTCATTTGGGTCAGTAAATCTGAACTATATCCACTGAGCTCATTGGCTGGCAAATTGGAATGGTTGATACTTCCATCTGTATCCATTTGCAAGAACACATCTGTCCCGTGCTCGACCAAGTATTTGTACTTTAGCTCACGTTGCATCATTTTACGTTCAGAATTTCTTCTATCGGATATGTCCATCCCATATCCGATTACCATCAGTATGTTCTGCTGCGCATCAAGTACTGGGAAATATGACCTCAATGTTGATTTTATGGAGGAATCTGGTAGGGGCCATTCATCCTCAAACTGTATAGACTTTTTGGTTTCAATCGTAGTTCTGAAGGCTTCTATCCGCTGAAGACTAAGTTTTTCATCTCTTCCTCTGTGGGCAAATAAATCGGCATCGCTTTTGCCCAGCATCCATTTTCTAATCTCCGGATCCCTCTTTCCCGAAGGGTTAACATATCGATACTTGCCCTCAATGTCAAGCACTGCTATATCAGTTGGAATGTATTCTAGGACGCTGCTGTAGAGATTTTCTTGACGGATCAACAAATCTTCGATTTCCTTGATTTGCGATATGTCCTGAGATACACCCATAAACTGCGACACCTCTCCCGATTTGTTCCTTGCTATGATTTTGATTTGACTATGAAGCCAAAAAGCCTCGCCCGATTTACACACAATTCTATATCCCAATTTAAGGACCTCGTCATCTTTGGCATCTTCGATTTCTCGGCGAAACGCCAGAAGATTCGGCATATCCTCGTGATGACAGATGATCGCAAAGCCGTCAGTACCCATTGAATACAGTTCTTCTCTGCTATATCCCGTAAACTCAATAAATTGTCGGTTGAAGTAAATAAATGTCGACTTCTCTAAATCATAGATATATACAAGAAATGGGATAGTGTCGGTAAGATTATTGAAGAAGCTATCTCTGTCGGGCAGGATTTCTAGCCAAGAGAGCACGTCAGGATGTGTGTCAAGTCCTGCAGCCTCAATTGCCTGCAGTGCCCTCATCCTCCTATTCCACCATTCTTGTTGAATATCCATAGCAGAAATATAAGTGAATAGGGCGAAATTTTAACGCAAATTACTTCTCTAGCTTCAAGTCGCCATTCTTAATCTTGCGGTACAGTGTGCTTTTGCCAATGTCGAGCAGTTTGGCTACAGCGATAATGTCTCCTGCATTTTGATCTAGTGCCTTCTGAATTACTAAGTTTTCTATTTGCCGCATGGTCATTGTGGGCGCAAATTCGACACCGGTGGTAAGATATCGCTGCGGAAATTGGATGTATTCAGCTTGAATCAGATTAGTTGGTGATAGAACTATTGCAAGCTCGATTACTGCTTTAAGCTCGCGAACATTGCCGGGAAATGGATATCTACCAATTTTTTCCAAGGCCTGTGGACTTAATTTCTGTGCAGGCAATTTATTTTCCTTACAAAACTGAAGCATAAATTCTGAGGCTAGCATGAATAGATCATTGCCTCTCTCTCTCAGTGCTGGCAAATGGATGGGTAATCCCAATAAACGGTAATATAAATCCTCCCTAAATCTTCCAGCTTCAACTTCTTCTGCCAAATTTTTGTGTGTCGCACATATTATTCGCGCATCATATTGAATTGTTCCTATCCCTCCTACTCTGGTAAATTCTTTTTCCTGAATTATTCTCAGCAATTTGGTCTGAATATATTGATCCATTTCAGCGATTTCATCGAGGAATAATGTACCGTTATTTGCTTCTTCGAATTTGCCAATTCTGCGATTAATTGCCCCTGTAAAAGATCCTTTTTCATGGCCAAACAATTCACTTTCAACTAGTTCTCGCGGAATTGCAGCAACATTGACGCTAACGAAAGGGTATTTACAGCGCGATGAATTGTAGTGAATAGATTTGGCAACCATTTCTTTGCCTGTGCCAGTTTCACCACTGATTGTAACTGAAATGTTTGTTTGCGTTGCTTTTTGAATTAACTGAAATACCTCCTTCATAGGTTGGCTATTTCCACTCAAATTGCCAAAATGATTCTGTCCCTTTATTTCATTTTGCAATTGTTCGATTTGAAATCGAAGACCTTCTTTTTGTTGGATATTGGCGATAATTCGCCAGAGGCGATCTGTTGTTTCCTCATTTTTGACCAAATAGTCATAGGCACCTAGTCGAAGCAATTCTATTGCTGTAGAAACCTCTTCTTGTTGTGATACAATGACCACCTCGACCGCCGGGTCATATGCCTTGATTTTACGCAGCACGGTCTTCCCATCTAAGTCAGGCAAACGGTAATCGAGGGTGATGACTGAAGGTCGCAGATAAAGATTGTCGAGGCATTCTTTTGCTGAATGAAAACGATATATTTCAAAATCAGGATTTTGAGCTAGATGATAGCTCAATAACTCACCGTAAAATGGGTCATCTTCGACAATAAAAATTCGAAATTGTGAATCCTTATTCATAACAATGGAAAAATTAAATATTCCTATAGACTGGCCAAAAGTGCCTGAACTACTGTCGAAAAAGGAGGAGGAGTTATTTCAAGTCAGTAAAATAGGAATTGCCTGAAATAAATAATGTTTTTGTGCTGTAAAGTTTGGATGAATTTACCAACGTATTGGCTCTATTCCCTTTGCTACTAGCCATTCATTGGCTTTGGAAAAATGCTTGCATCCAAAAAAAGCGCCTCTCGCCAAAGGAGAGGGATGCGCTGCTTCAAGAATTAGATGCTTATCAGCATCGATCAGGCCCTGTTTTTCACGGGCAAAATTGCCCCAAAGCAAAAAGACCAGATGCTCCTGATGCTCTGACAGCAATTGGATCACGCGGTCGGTAAATGTCTGCCAACCAATCGCTTTATGAGCTCCCGCTTGATTTGCTTCGACAGTAAGCATGCTGTTGAGTAGGAAAACTCCTTGGTCTGCCCAACCTGTCAGATCTCCATTCGATGGTATGATTTTGCCAGTATCCTGATGAAGTTCCTTGTAAATATTCTTGAGTGAAGCCGGAACGCCGATGCCTGCCGGAACTGAAAAGCTTAGTCCCATCGCTTGTCCTGGCTGGTGGTATGGGTCCTGGCCCAGTATTACCACCTTCACTTTGTGCAGTGGAGTGTGGTTAAACGCATTGAAAATCTTGGGACCGGGAGGGAAAATCACCTTACCACTACCCTTTTGAGCTTTGAGATAATCTCTAAGCTTGAGGAAGTAAGGCTTCTCAAACTCTTCTGACAAAATCTCTCCCCATGATTCCTCGATTTCTACTTTACTGGCGCTCATTTGGGCTGAATACTTTATATCGACTTGACAAATATGGATGAAAGAATTCATTTTAGGGAAAGGAAGCGAAGAAAATCCGATTATCTTTGCACGGATTTTGTAAATCGGTTCCATAGCTCAGCTGGATAGAGCAACTGCCTTCTAAGCCGTAGGTCACAGGTTCGAATCCTGTTGGAATCACGGAGTAGCTTTTTAAAAGTCCCTTTGGTAGCCTAATTGGTTGCCAGAGGGATTTTTTTTACGCCCTAATTGTTAGTTATATTTCACCGAAAGAGGTCTTCTTGACCCAAAATTTTACAATCCTATAACCATACAATTCCTGATCATTGCTAATTTGCTCCAACAAACATAGATTATGAAACCATCACTAGTCCTCGTCGCTTGCTTTGGAATGATAGCGGTCGGTCTTGGAGCATTTGGAGCGCACAGCCTCAAGTCTTTGATTC
>JBDSUZ010000041.1:0-4206 GCA_039927395.1 Saprospiraceae bacterium
AGCAGGAGGGGACAATGACATGCCCGGAACTAATATATCTGTTGTCGAGGTCGTACTAATATCTCCAGTGGCGGTAACAGAATTTACAATGGTATCTAAAGAAGATGGGCTTCCAGACCCCTTTATACCAGTCCAATTTGGAACTAAAGGGGTACCAGTATTTAGCTGCCCATCGTTGGTCGTCATGTTGTAAATCATTAGACCTGTCGCAGGAAGTATGATTAAATCTCTTTGTGCACTTGACATCCGAGGCATCAAGAAACCTTTGTCAGTTGAATAAACATGAAGCGCAGAGGAAGAATCAGGAGTTATTGTACCTATTCCTACACCTTGAGCATTTAGCATGCCAGATATCAACAGAATACAAGGCAAAAGAGAGAATTTAAGAATATGTTTCATGATCTTTTCATTGTGTGTCAAAGTGAAAAAAATTCAATTCGGATCTAAAAAAGGGATTGATTCAAAGGACTGTATCCCCTGTTCTTTTTTGCAGAGCAACTTGAATCCAAGTCTACTGAAGCACCATTTCACGGACAAAAGTCCCTCCGTTTTCTATTGTCAATTTGATGTGGTAAACACCGGTTGATAAGTTGCTTGTACCAATGCTTAGGTTATTATCCCCCTTGGAAATAAAGCTAATATTGGAGATAACTAAACTGCCTTGGTAGTCATAGATATCGAAACGACCTTCGGTTTCAGTCAAGACGGACACAGGCAATTGCACGGAGTTGCTACTAAGCCTAGCGGGATTAGGGAAAGGAACGCCGACAAAAAATCCGCCGTACCCTTCAAATTTGACCAGCCTCAGTTCCGAGTACTCAAAGCTTCCATCATAGTTTACCATCTTAAGACGATAGTAAAATGTGGCGGACATGAGCTTCGCTGGATCAAACGCATTCCTATCTACAAGGCTGTAGTACTGATCAGTTTGGCTAGTACCTGCAGCATTTACTTCACCAATAGCAGTCCAATTTTCACCTATCGAACTGCGCTCAACTTCGAAATGTGCGGAATTCAACTCAGTGGCTGTTGTCCAATTAAGTAGGGCGTCTGTGCCATTCAAAGGGCGGGCAGTAAAAGAAGTAAGCTCTATGGGCAGAAAAACTGCTGAACTACCTGGGATCTCGCTGTAGCTTATAGTAGGTAATGGGCCCGCATTACCATCTGGGTCAATGGATGCTACATTATCAACCCCAAGACCAAATCCATCTAAACATGCGGAAAGTGGATCGACTAATGTAGGATCATAAGCGTATATCGGCAAGCTGCTAGTGCCAGAAAACGAGACCGTGAAAAGGTCTTCTGAAATCCCTGCTGTTACACTGCCCAGATTTGCCTGCCCACCAGCCGATATCTGTATTAAGTCATAATTGGCCGCCTCTGCACAAAATAATAACAATGTCATATTCGGGACAATAGTAGCCGTCCAACTACCCCCTTGCAGGTTGATTATAACCGGACTTGTCAAGGTCATTGGGACGAAAAGCGATATTGTTGAATTGTCTTGCACGAGGGGGCCTGGGCCATTAATGTCGAATGTGGAACCAACCTTCAAAGTATTATTCCCTTGGTTAAATAAATCGTAACTAATGATGTTCTGGCTGAATGACGAACTATAAACAACAAGTACAAGAATGGTGATATTTAAAAATTTCATTGTTTTGTGATTTAATTGTTGCAAATTCAATACATGTCAGTTTTGACATGTATTTCATGGCAGTTGTTGGGAAATGGTATAAGTTAAAATGTTAAATACATTGCCAGGATGAGAAAGTATGTTGTTTTTTATAACATCGGGATCATTATTGGTACCCTGATATTTTACTTTACTATCCAGGTTAAGGTCAGACGGGCTATAACCAGTATAGGTATAAGTCAATATATTGAATAAATTGCCAGGATGGCTCAAAATGTCATTCTTAATGGCATCCCTGTCATTACTTGTCCCTTGGTACCTTACTTTGTCATCTAAAGATGAGTTGCCAGCCCAAAGACAAAATACTCCTGATATATCAAACATTGGATTGCTTCCGTTTGCTTGCGATTGAGCAGTAGTGAAATCATGTCCCACTGCCGTCCTCGACAAAGTCAGTACGCTGGGTGTCCGCACACCAAGGTGATTGCGATGACGAACACTTAAATAGTAATCATCGCTGGCCACGCCTTCAAATCGAACTTCAGAAACACCATCGATATCAACGATTTCACCGTCTCTTTGAAGTAGAGCTGAACGCGTTTGCAGGACTGATGAAGAAGCATTTTTATCCCGTAATTCGAGGAATACCCAATCCACGATATCATGATTAATATCTCCTGTATTGTCCAATACGGAAGGGTCGACCGTTTCACCTCCGCCTCTACCCACATGGGTGAAGTTAGAAAGAGCGCTATAGGGCTCAATGAGTGGCAGTAACCTTAGGGTTTCGTTTGGAGGAGCCTGATAAATTGTGCGGAGATTATCACTCATCAAATTTGAAGAGGTCGAGTAAGCTCCTTGCAAGAAAACCTTTGGTGTCAATGCCACATAGGTCATCAGTTGCACTCCACCTACGGCAAAATATCCTACTTCTGTCACACCGCTGCGAGTGCGGGTATAAGGATCAGCTCCAGCAGCCATTCCTGCATCTGCATTGCTCAGGTCCCAACCGCTGCCGTCATAACGGGAAATTCCGCAATCATTGCGATTAAATCCTATCAATTCATCAGTTCCTGCCCATTGGGCCGTAATCGTAAGGTCGGAACCGCCCGCCAAAGCTTCGGTGAGTTCCCACGTAGCGTCAACCACATCCTCAAAAAATACTGATCCGGAGCCACCTTCAGAGAAGACCACTTCCAGCACACGGACACCAAATTCGTCCACGATGCCATCAACTGATTGTACAATTGTAATTGGATTGTATGTATTGGCATCAAAGCCTATTGGGAACACAAACGCTGTTGCGCCCAAATCAGATCTTCTCACTACTCCAGCACCACCTGTGACGATATAGTCATTGTCATCGTAACTGGTCACGGTGGCTGATACCCCGAATGATAGGTCATTGTCAACAATGAAAACGAGGTTATCATCGGATACAAATTCCAGGTCATGGGAGAGCAACATATCATCAGCTAAGAGCAGGTCGGCAGCAGTTTTTGCCAAATTCAGATCATAAAACGAACCGCCGCCCGAAGTCACCGTACTATTGTTGGATCCTTCGAAATTGACACTAGAAGTACCTGCAAGGAAGGTGGCCGAGTTGTTCCAATCACCTTGAAGAGTATATTGACCATTACCTTGCATGGTAGCTGTACCAACATTATTAATGTCTCTAAGGGTAATCAAAGAACCCTCATTGTTGAGGATCGCATTGTCAACAGTAGTAACATCACCTTTACTATAAACAACTGCACCGGATTTGATGGTCATGGTACTACCATCTAAATAGATTTGAGCCAATAGGCTACATGGAGCACTTAACACGAAGAGAATTAGAAAGAGTATATTTTTCATATATCAGTAGTTTTCGATGAATAGGAAATAAAAAGAGTTGTTCAGAAACAGAACAGGGATCAAAAAACAAAGCAGAAATGCTTTTTACAGATACTACTATTTCCCCGCACAAACAAAGTCAATCTAATTGATAAAGTCAGGCATGCAATTACTAATGCGGCTGAATTCATATCAACCACTACTTCTCAAAATCCAGTATTAAAAAAAATCAATCCTCTAGGCTTCAGCGCTCGCATATGCCCTTGAAATAAGAATTGGATTCTACCACTTAGCAAAGTTGAGTAATAATGAAAGATCAAATCTTATACAATAGGGTAAATTATTTACATCAATCACATATTGAAACAAATACTATATGAATAGCAGTGTCCTTGTTTACTATGGGCTGAGCTCTAAGGGTTTAAGCCTTCAATTAATTTGACTTTTTAAACACATGCGATTGATCGGCACACTCGCTTCGGAAAACCATTCTCTGCAGGATAGCGAATAACAACATTTGACATTCCATCTAGTCAAATGCTGAAACAAAACATTCTAATTAATATAACCGTTGTTGGGGCAACACTTAAATACCTGAATTCAAGCGGCAAATGCAACTTTGGTTGATAAATTAAATTCCTCAATTGGTGATCTAAAATCAAATCGTTTTCTGGGTCTTTGATTTAGCTTAGTTTCAACTTTCTTGACCTCTTCCTTTGAAATTGTGTCAAAAT
>JBDSUZ010000042.1:0-11190 GCA_039927395.1 Saprospiraceae bacterium
ATGCAAGCAAAATCAATCAAAGGAAAATCAACGGAAGAGATTAAAGTTGCCCTCGCTGAGGCTGTAAACGACAAATTCAAGCCAACTTTAGCTATTGTATTCATGTCTGTCAAACAAGATAGAGAAGCAATTTGCAATGTACTGGACGAAAAGGGCATTCAGATATTTGGTGCAACCACTGCAGGTGAGTTTATCGATGGAGACATCGAAGAAGGAAGCATTGTCATGATGTTACTCGATATGAATCCGGCCTATTTTAGAATAGAATTTCTTGAAACAAGTCCAGCGACCGTCTTAGCAGATGCCAAGAAACTAGGTGTAAAAGGAAAAGAAACCTTTTCCAACCCTGCATTTATTATAGCAAACAGTGGAGTGTCATTAGATGGTGAACCAATCGTCGAGGGCATCTTGCAAGGCTTTGGAAAATCATCCAGGTCCTCAGACGGTGAAGTAACGGTTTTTGGGGGTAAGGCAGCAGATGATTTGGCACTTGAATCAACATTTGTATTTACCAATAGAAAAGATAATGACTGCGCGATTGCAGCGCTCATAATTGATGGAGATAAAATAGATGTAAGAGGTATCGCCACCTGCGGCTGGAATGCTATTGGCACCACAAAAACAGTTACCAAAAGTGAAGGTAATGTTGTGTATACCATCGACGACAAGCCAGCATTGGATATGTTGATAAATTACCTTGGGGTTGAGATAAAGCAGGAAGACAACAAGGAAATCGTAACATTTCTCAGCTCTTGGTACTATCCATTGCAATTGGAGCGCGAAAATGTTGATCCAGTAATTCGTACCGCCATGTTTGCCAATAGTAAAGACCGCTCACTTATTTGTTCTGGAAATGTGCCTCAGGGGTCGAAAATAAAGTTTGCTATGCCTCCAGATTTTGATTCCATCGATACAGTCGTTGAAGAATGTAAGACCATTAAGGATAATGTAGAGCAGCAAGCCGATGCATTGATCATGTTCTCCTGTGTGAGCAGATATTTGTCTTTTGGGATGGTAATGAAAGAGGAAATAGATCAGGTGCAAAAAATTTGGGACGCGCCCATGGCAGGCTTTTTTTCATATGGAGAATATGGAAGGTCAAAAACTGGCAAAAATGAGTATCATAATAATACATGCTGCGTGGTGGCATTAAAAGAAATATAGGATTTTACACAAAAAAATTATGAAAGCTAAATCAATCCAAGGAAAATCAAGTTCAGCAATTAAAATTGCCCTCGCTGACAGTATGGCTGATGGATATGTACCAACTGTTGCATTTGTATTCATGTCCATAAAGCAGGATAGAGACGAAATCTGCAGTCTTCTATCCGAACACAATGTGGATATAATTGGAGCTACTTCAAGTACTGAATTCATTGATGGACACCAGGATGAAGGATCTGTTGTAATTCTACTGCTTGACTTAAACCGGAATTCTTACAGCATTCTTTTTGAAATTATTGGTGAAAAAACTTCAGCGGACTCAGGCAGAAATCTTGCAAAAGCTGCTTTGCAGAAATTTACAAATCCCTCATTTATACTACTTACTACCTCCTTGACGGCAGATGGAAAAATGCTGGATGGTGAAGCCATCATCAATAGTATGGAGAAAGAAATGGGCAGTGAATTCAACCTGTTTGGCGGCATGGCAGGCGACGACATGAGTTTTACCGGCACTTATGTTTTCACCAACAACCAATCTACCGGCTACGGAATGATTGCGCTGGTTCTCGACAGCGAAAAGATCATATTACACGGCATGGCCATATCGGGTTGGAAGCCCATTGGACTTAGTAAAAAAATTACAAAAAGCGAGGGCAATGTGATCATTGCCATCGACGACCAACCAGCGCTTGATGTATATATGCGCTACTTGGGAAGTGCTATTCAATCTAATGATGATCAAATGTCATTTTTCGAAAACTTGGGCAATCAATATCCATTTCAAATAGAACGTGAAGGCAGAGAACCATTGATGTGCAATCCTATTGGATTTGACAAAGAAAACAAAGCGCTGATATGCGAATCAAATATACAACAGGGCTCCGCATTCAGATTTTCTACACCCCCTGATTTCGATATTAAAGAAACGATAGTAGCTGAGGCAACTGAACTCAAAAATAGGATGCAGACTGACGCCGATGCATTGTTAATATTTTCTTGTGCAGGAAGGCTAGCGGCCCTTGGCCCGCTGGCACAAGACGAAAACGAAGGTTTAGTCCAGGTATGGGATTCGCCAATGGCGGGATTTTATTCTTATGGAGAATATGGCCGTGGTGTTAATGGCAAGCATGAATTTCATTCAACTACCAATAGCTGGGTAGCTTTAAAAGAAAAATAAAAATCTTTATGGAAGCGAAATCACCAACGAAACCATGGATTACCTATCTCTTTGTATTTCCTGTTATATTCATTCTCTCCGCTTGCAATAATTTCAATGAATCAGGCAAAAAGGATATGGTTCCTGTAAGTAAGGGGGCGCAGCAAGATATTTCAGAGCTCAATATTGACCCGGTAAAAATATCACCTGAAGTATTTAAGATCTTACTGGATAATGAACATGTTCGTGTAGTTCAATACAGTTTGAAACCAGGCGGAAAGGATGATTGGCATACCCATCCAGGTAAATCATCTTATGTAGTGAGCGGAGGCAAACTGAAAGTACACCTTGAAAACGGGGAGATCATTATAGCTGACGAAAAAACTGGAACAGCTTCATGGATGGACTATGTAGGCCGGCACTATGTTGAAAATATTGGTAAAACTACAGTGACAATCGTATTTACTGAAATAAAATAAAAGCATGAAAGCAAAATCAATCAAAGGCAGATCTTCAGAAGAAATCAAGTCCGCTCTACAACTAAGCATGGCCGATGGTTTTAAACCCACACTTGCTATCGTTTTTCTATCAATTTCTCAAAACAGGAAAGCTATTGTGGAACTGTTAGATAAGGAAGGCGTGCAGGTTTTTGGCGCCACCACTAATGGAGAGTTTATAGATGAAGTACCTGAAAAAGAATCCATTGCTATCCTATTGTTGGATATGAAAAGGGATCATTTTCATGTACTGCACAAAGAATACAATGATGAAAAGTATAAAGAAACGGCTGCTTCATTAGCGGAAACAGCAAAAGAAATTTTTTCTACTCCCGCCTTCCTCATTGCAGGCAGTCATGCCTCCACTGATGCTGAAGCGATGCTGAGAAGTTTTGAAGAAGTAATAAACCCCCAGGTAAATGTTTTTGGTTGTATGGCAGGAGATGATTTTACTTTTTTCGAACAATTTGTTTTTACTAATAATTGGGAAAGCAAAAAAGGGCTGCTGGTATTGACATTGGATGAAAATGCAATAAAGATAAAGGGCAAAGCTACCTGTGGATGGAAAGCTGTAGGTACAGAAAAAACAGTTACTAAAAGTGAAGGCACACATGTATATACAGTAGATAATGTACCTGTACTTGATTTAACTGCTAAATATGGTGGTATAGAAAATGTAAATCCGGAGAACACCGGTTTATTATTGGAGATTGCTGCCAATTTTCCTTTACAACTACAAAGGGAAAAAGGCGACCCTATTATGCGGCCTGGCCTGGTGATTGATTGGGCAGACCGTTCTTTTCATTGTAGCGGCACTGTACCGCAAGGATCCAAAGTACGTTTCTCTTTGCCGCCCGATTGGGATGTAATGGATAAAGTAATACACGGTGCTGCAGAGCTCAAAGCCAATGAAATGCCTGAAGCAGATGCCGTCGTGGTGTTCAGTTGCGCCGGCAGAATATTATCCCTCGGCCCTTTGATGACGCAGGAACTGGAAGGCATCAAAAATGTATGGAATGTGCCAATGGTGGGAATGTTCTCCAATGCTGAATTGGCAAGAGCAACAGGAGGAAGTTTGGAAATGCATAACCTTACAACTTGTGTAATAGCATTGAAAGAAAAATAAATGCTTCACTACTGAGAAAGGAAGAATCGGCGTTTTCGCAGAAATTCTCTACGAAAATTCAATTAACTCTTGTTCTCTGCGGTAAAAAAAATATAAATGAACCAACATTTACAAAATATTATTGCGATTATTCAGCAGGATGAAAATTTATCTGCTGAACAAAAAGAAGCCATTGCCCAATCGGTAAAAAATGCGGAAAAGGAATTAGAAATTACTGCCTTCAAATTAGATAGAACAGAAAAAGTTAAACGAACAACTGCAATTTTACTAGAAGAAACAATTGAAGAGCTCGAGCAAAAAGGGAAAGTAATCGAGGAAAATAATGTGGCCTTGCATAAATCACTTGAAGAACTAAAGGCCACTCAAAAACAATTAATCCAGTCCGAAAAAATGGCCTCACTCGGCGAACTCACCGCCGGCATAGCCCATGAGATACAAAATCCCCTGAATTTCGTCAATAACTTCAGCGAATTAAGTAATGAGTTGATCGATGAAATGAATTCAGAGCTAGATAAAGGTGATTTAGAAGAGGCTAAAGCTATTGCCTCAGACATCAAACAAAATCTTGAGAAAATAAATCATCACGGTAAAAGAGCTGACGCCATTGTTAAGGGGATGTTGCAACATTCCAGAAGCAGTGGCGGACAAAAAGAACCAACTGATATCAACGCTTTATGCGATGAATATTTAAGATTGAGCTATCATGGCCTGAGAGCAAAGGACAAATCGTTCAACGCAACGATAAAAACCGATTTTGATAATTCGATCGGCAGCATCAACATCATTCCACAGGATATAGGAAGGGTCATCTTGAATTTACTGACCAATGCTTTCTATGCAGTAAATGAACGCCATAGAGACGCATTGAATGCGTCTCCTCTATTGAATGCATCTCCATCACAACCACCGCATTACGAACCAACCGTTACCATCAACACAAAAAAGATTGGAGATAAGGTTGAAATCCGCGTCAGCGATAATGGCAACGGCATTCCTCAAAACATTGTCGATAAGATCTTCCAGCCATTTTTCACCACAAAACCAACTGGACAGGGAACAGGATTGGGATTGAGTTTAAGTTATGATATTATTAAAGCGCATGGTGGTGAGTTAAAGGTGGAGACAAAAGAAAAGGAAGGTACAACATTGACAATTTTACTGCCTGAAAATATTTAACAAATGAAAAACGAAGTGAAGCTGTTTGAACAGCAGAAGGTAAGAACACATTGGGATGAAAAGGAAGAAAAATGGTATTTCTCTGTTATTGATGTGATTTCGATATTAACTGAAAGTGTTAACCCCAGAGACTACTGGTTTAAAATGAAAGCAAGGGTTAAAACCGAAGATGGCCTTGAACTGTCGACAGTTTGTCGACAGTTGAAAATGAAAGCAACTGATGGCAAAATGAGAGAGACGGATGTTGCAGAAACAAAAGTGTTGTTGCGTATTATCCAATCAATCCCATCTCCCAAAGCAGAACCCTTTAAACAATGGCTGGCGAAAACAGGCTATGAAAGAATGCAGGAAATTGCTGACCCAGAACAAAGTTTAGATAGAGCAAGAGAAAGCTGGAAAAAACTTGGCCGTAGCAAAAAGTGGATACAACAAAGAATGACCGGCCAGGAAACAAGAAATAAACTAACCGATTACTGGCAAGAAAGCGGTGTGAAAAAAGGAGATGAATTTGCATTCTTGACAAATATTATTCACGCCGAATGGGCAGGCCTTTCAGTAAAGCAACATAAAAACCTGAAAGGATTAAAAACACAAAACCTGCGCGACCACATGAGTGAAGCAGAATTAATTTTTACTGCACTAGCAGAATTATCCACAAGACAAATTGCCGAAACCGACCAGGCAAAAGGGGTAACTCAAAATGCAACTGCGGGAAAGAAAGGTGGAAAAATTGCCAAAGATGCAAGGCTGGCTTTGGAAAATAAAACAGGAAGAAAAGTAATTACAGGGGAAAACTTTTTGCCTCCTGTAAAACAAAATAAAAAAATTGATAAAAAATGAGAGATTTCATTTTCCCACCCTTGGTCACTACAAAGCCTACAGGCCAAGGAACAGGATTGGGTTTGAGTTTAAGTTATGATATTGTGAAAGCGCATGGTGGAGAATTGTCTGTGCAGACTCAACTGGAGAACGTGGAAACAAACGATGATACCGGCTCATTTTTTAAAATCTATTTACCCCTGCAACAAAATTTATAATGAAAAGCACCTCACTAATTATCATTTTCCTTTATATCTGCCAGGTTGGATTTGCCCAAAAACAGAGAACAATTGACAGTCTGACCAATCAATTAGAAATTACAAAACCGGATACTTCAAAGGTTTCAATTATGCTCACTTTGGCCTCTCTATATTCTTACACAAAGCCCGATTCTGCGCTTCTGTACGCTGGAAAAGCGGTTAATCTGCTCAAGGATAAAAAAGCTGATAAATGGAAATGTAATGCTATCAGAATGCAAGGTTCCATCAATCGGGAGATTGGGAATTTGCCTAAGGCTCTTGAACTTACATTAAATTCACTACGAATTGCACTGGAGATAAGAAATTATAATGAAATCCGCAGGAGCTATAATGGCTTGGGCAACATTTACTTGGACCTTATGGATTATCAAAAATCAATCACTTTCTTCCAGCAGGGCAGAAATGTTCCTGGTACCACTAAAACTGATAATGTGGAAGCCACACTACTTTTGAATATTGGCAATGCATACACGGAAAATAATAAGTTGGATTCAGCATCTCATTATTTGAATATGGCTTTTCAGCTTTTGCTTCAAACGGGATTTGTACAATCGGGCACATTTATGTATCGAAATCTTGGAAAACTGCAGGCTAGACTTGGAAATCAGAAAGAAGCACTTCAATATTATTTGAAGAGTATCGAAGCATGCGATACAAAAAATTACAGAAATCTGGCAGCCACAAATAATAAGATTGCAATGTTGTTTCAATCAAATAAGCAAACAGACTCCTGCATTTATTACGCCGAAAAAGCTTTATTATTTGGGAAAAATGGACCATTCCGGGTCATGATTCTGGAGTCGAGCGAACTATTGGCTGAGGCATTTAAATCTAAGAATGATTTCAGGAAGGCTCTCGAATATCAGGAACTAATGGTTGACACCAAAGAAAAGCTTTATGGCGCCGGTAATATTGAAGCCATACAGGCAATGGTTTACCAGGAGCAAAAACGCAACGACGAAATCGAAGCCAATAAACTGGCTTACCAAAACAAGTTGAAACAATATGGATACCTTGCCGGTTTTGGTTTTCTCATCATTGTAGCGTGGTTTTTTTATAGGAACAGCCAGCAAAAACATAAAGCAAACGCACTCTTGCAAGAGCAAAAGGATAAAGCAGAAGATGCTTTAAAACTATTAAAAGCAACCCAATCACAACTCATCCAGTCCGAAAAAATGGCAAGCCTAGGTGAACTTACTGCTGGCATTGCTCATGAGATCCAAAACCCCTTAAACTTTGTGAATAATTTTTCTGAAGTAAGTAATGAGTTGATTGATGAAATGAATGTTGAGTTAGACAAAGGAGACATTGAAGAAGCAAAAGCAATTGCAGCAGATGTAAAACAAAACCTAGAAAAGATAAATCATCATGGTAAAAGAGCTGACGCCATTGTCAAGGGGATGTTGCAACATTCCAGAAGCAGTGGCGGGCAGAAAGAACCAACTGATATCAATGCTTTGTGTGATGAATATCTTCGCTTGAGCTATCATGGTTTAAGGGCAAAGGATAAATCCTTCAATGCCTCGATGAATACAGATTATGATAATTCAATCGGCACCATCAACCTCATTCCACAAGATATTGGAAGAGTAGTATTGAATTTATTGACAAATGCATTTTATGCCGTAAATGAACGCCGTATAAAAGCATTGCATGCGTCTCCAATGCATGCGTCTCAGGATATCGACGCATATGAACCAACCGTTTCAATCAGCACAAAAAAGATTGGAGATAAAATTGAAATCCACGTCAGCGATAATGGTAACGGTATTCCTCAAAGCGCCCTTGATAAAATATTTCAGCCATTTTTCACCACAAAACCAACCGGGCAAGGAACAGGATTAGGTCTATCTTTGAGCTATGATATTATAAAAGCGCATGGTGGGTCATTAACAGTCAACACAACTGAATCAGAAGGCACAACTTTTACGATTATCTTGCCAAATATTTAATCAAGTATGATTACCGAAAAGAAAGAATTACTCTTCGCCACTTATCAAAGTTTTATGGATCAAGTACTTGGACTTTGCGAGCCTGATACTTTAAGAGACATTTTGCTGGTGGACGCGATGGGATTTGGAACTACAACTGATGAAAAAATATTCGGTGCTGACGCTTTTCTTAACTTAATAAAAATTCAAAATAAACAAAGTGAGGGATTAGGTTTTAAATGGAAAATAGATCCTTTGAGTCGATATGTTAGTCCCGCGGAAGACTCAGCTGCTTTTGCAGACGACATTTATCTGAATTTTGACGTTAATGGAGAGAAGATAGAAATGTATCTCCGAATTTCTGTCATATTGGAATACAGAAAAGATAAGTGGCTTGTGGTTCATTGGCATGGTTCTAAACCGGAAGAAGTACAAAGTGAAGAAGATACATTTGGCATTGAATCCTGGAAACAAAAAGTAGAGACATTAGAAAAACTAGTTGCTGAAAGAACTTCTGAGCTCGTCGAAAAAAACAGGGAACTGGAAATTGAAACTGCTTTGGAAAAAGTTCGTGCAACTGCTTTGGCAATGAAAGAACTCGCTGATATGGTTGATGTATGTCACGTCATTTCAGATCAGCTGGAATTACTCCATGTAAAAGATATCCGCAATGTACAAACAGCCATCATCTATGAAACCAAAGGGGTCTATTTCAACTATGAATATTACACAAAGCACAACAAAGAATTAATTACAGAAGTAGATTACCAAAATCACGAATTGCAGACAAAATTTGCAAAGCAAATGCTTTCCGGTGCAGAAGAACTGTTTACCGTATCCATAAAAGACAAGGAATTAAAAGATTGGTATACTTATCAAAAAACAACCAATCAATATGCCGACGCCTATTTAGAAAATGCTGAAATACTCTGTTACTACTGGTATTCCCTGGGACCTGTAGCTTTAGGCATCTCAACCTATTTCGCATTAACTGAGGATGAAATTAATTTATTTAAACGCTTCCGCAATGTATTTGAACTCGCTTACCGTAGGTATTTAGACATCGAACAGGCAATTGCACAAGCCAAAGAAGCTAGGTTAGAAACAGCCCTGGAAAGAGTAAGAGCCGCTGCCATGGCTATGCGTAAACTAGATGAATTGCCGGGTATTTGCGAAACTTTGTATAACGAATTGAATAGCCTCGGATTTAACGATATGAGGAACTCCATGATCAATATTTACAATGACGAGAAGGCAACATTTGTGAATTACGATTATTCTGATGAGATCGGTAAAAGCATAAATCATCTTCATTACAATATTCATCCGGTAATTGAGAAACAGATAAAGCAGCTCAGGAGCGCCAACGATGCATTTTCAGAATCAGTTTTTGAAGGCAAAGACCTGGAAGACATGAAAACTTTCCGGATTAAGATCGGGGAAAAAGATGATCCAAGAATAAATAATTCGGCTGCTATCTACTACTATTTTTATTCTATCGGCAACGGCTCCATCGGCATATCTTCTTTCAATTCCCTTACTCCAGAAAAACTGGAAGTATTGAAACGTTTCAGAAATGTTTTCAGTCTTGCCTACCAGCGATACACTGATATTTCACTAGCAGAAGCACAGGCAAGAGAAGCACAGATTGAAGCAGCACTGGAAAGAGTGCGAAGCCGCAGCATGGGCATGCAAAAAAGCGAAGAACTTAAAGACGTGATACAAGTAGTGTATCAACAATTCGTTCACTTAAATATCAATACAGAACACACTGGATTTGTAATGGATTATAAAGAAAGGGATGATCGTCTCATTTGGGTTGCCAGTAAGTATGGTCTTCCTTCACAGTTTACGATACCTTATTTTGATTCTATTTATTATAACCGTTTTAATGAAGCAAAAGCGAAAGGATGGGACTTCTTTGCCACCAATTTAAGCTTTGAAGAAAAGAATACTTTTTACAGAGAACTTTTTACATATTTTCCGGAATTACCTGAGGAGGACAAGAAATTTTATTTCAGTTGTCCGGGGCTTGCCATATCGACCGTATTGCTGGATAATATTGGCCTGTACATCGAAAATTTTACTGGAACTCCTTATACAGATGAAGAGAATTCCATACTAATGCGGTTTGGAAAAGTATTCCAGCAAACCTATACCCGTTTCCTCGATTTGCTAAAAGCAGAGGCACAGGTACGGGAGGCACAAATTGAAACGGCATTGGAAAGAGTTCGTGCAAGAACGATGGCCATGCAAAAAAGTATTGAACTTGCAGATGCTTCACGGATACTTTTTGGTCAAATGAACTTACTGGTGCCCAATCTTTGGAGCTGCGGTTTTGTACTTTGTGATAAAAATAAAACAGTTGATGAATGGTGGTTGAGTGGTGGGAACGGATATATGCCTGATTTGGTTTTACCCAATGTGGGCGATGTAACACACGCAAACATCTACAAGGCCTGGTTGCAAGGTGCTTCCTATCATGAGGAAATGGTTGAAGGTGAGGCATTGCAGGAACATTATAGATGGTTGATGACCATACCCGTTGCTAAGGCAGCATTTGATGCCCAGGCTGCAGCAGATATACCAACACCCGTGTGGCAACAATTAAGTTGTGCATATTTCACACAGGGTTATCTGGTGGTGATCACAGAAATGCCTTATCACGAAGCTGATATATTAAAACGCTTCGCAAAAGTATTCGAGCAAACCTATACCCGTTTCCTCGATCTGCAAAAAGCAGAAGCACAAGCCAGAGAAGCACAGATAGAAGCGGCATTGGAAAGGATTCGGTCCAGGTCGCTAGCGATGTATAAAACGGATGATCTGGGCGAAGTCGTCAGTGTGTTGTTTCAGCAGATGCAGGGGCTGAACGTTGATATGAGCTTTGCATCGGTAAGTATTTTTATTTTTGAAAAAGATTCAAGAAATATTACCCAATGGATTCAACTTCCCGATGGAGTTGTGTCGCTTCGTATTCCTTATTTTGAACACCCGATATCATTCGATCTGTTTAATGCTAAAGCAAGTGGGGTTGATTATTTTTCTAAGGTTTATACTG
>JBDSUZ010000043.1:0-6120 GCA_039927395.1 Saprospiraceae bacterium
CCGGATTTATTATCACTATTTGTTTGAAAGCTAATTCTTTGCTGTGATTGTCACCTTTCCTTTCGTAACAGGGAATTTGGCTTTTTTGGGTCCATCGATGATTGGAAGATTGAAAATTGCATAGAACTGCCCACTTATTCACGTAGTGGCAAGTTGAGTCAGTTTTTAATTTTCCAATCCCTGGACCAAGAAAACTGAAGCTTAAAAAGGGTTAATAACGGGCAATTGCCCTCAAAATCCCTTATCTTTCTTCAGAACTTATTTCCCAATTGGGCAAAATTAGCTCTTGTTGGGAAATGATCTGGAATGTTGAGAATCAAGGAACGCAATGAAAAGTCCGGATTTGGTGTTGCTCAACCTCTGTATGGAAGGGGACCGACGTGCTCTGTACGACTTGTACAGCGCGTGCAACCCGGCATTATTGAGTATTTGCAGGCGATATATCCGAGATGAAGCTGATGCTGCATCTGAGTTGAATGAAGGATTTATGAAGATTTTGAAAGGCCTGCCTAAGTTCAACACCAATCAACCTTTCGAACCTTGGATCAAGCGTATCATGATCAATCACTTGATCGATCGTCACCGCAAAATCAAGCAAGATCCTTTGTATCAAGCAGCGCCAATCCAAAATGGAGAAAATGAAAATTATAACCCAATAGCTGAAAATGATGTAAATGTATTTATCGAATCAGAAGTACTCTCCCTCATGTTGGCCAAATTGCCACCAATGGGAAGGAAGGTATTCAATCTATTTGCAATCGACGGCTTCAGCCACCAAGAAGTCGGTCAATTACTAGGGATTAGCGAGGGCACCTCCAAATGGCACCTGTCGGATGCCCGGCAAAGGCTCCGCAAACAAATTGAACAATTTAGCAGCCCAATTTCAATCAAATCATAATGAGTCACCCCATAGACGATTTATATCGCAAAAATTTTCAGGAACAGATGAATCCAAGACTCGATGAGGATTTCGATTCCTTCATGTTGATGTACGACGCTGAAAAACGCCGCAAGCCATTTGGTTGGCTTTGGTTCAGCGTAGGCGGCGTGATGCTTGCAACCCTCCTATTCGGATGGATCTTACTTCCGCTCATCGAGGCTAATCCAACTTTAAGCAGCAAAATCATTCAGACCAAATCTATTCCTCTAAATAGCCTCAGCTCAATGGGGGGAAATAGCCAGAACGATGATATAGCAGTCAAAATGGAATCCACAAGTTCATCAGAAGAAACAGATGCCCTTGGACACCCGACAACTGTTTTGGAAGGCAGCAATTTGACAGCCAATACAACAAGTAATTCGATCAAGGGAACTACGGTATCAAATGCGAATGTCAACAATAAAGCAATTGCTGCAAATAGCATTTCTACAAAAAATACTAATTCAAGTGTCGATGTTTCAAACTCTACAAGATCAAACAAAGGCAGAATTAATGGAAATAAATCGAATTCCAATTCTGGCAAAGTAAATACAGAAACCATCGTACGAGTGGTTCCAATTGCCTCAATAAATGGCAATAATGTCGATCAATCAAATCATTCTCTTGAAAGGGTTTCAGCAGCGTCAGATCTCTCAGAACTTCAAAGTGCTTATAGCGATCAGAATGCACTGCAAACATTGCCAATGATTGCCCTGACATCTCTGGTAATTAATGTTTCGGAGGAAATGCCTACTCTCAATTCAATGTCTGAGCCCATCAATACCAAACAGGGATGCCCTATAAATAAACTGTTATCAATATCAATTGGAACAGGAATCTGGGCAGGCCAATCAAGTGCTCGCAATGCTGCTAGCTCTTGGGCACAGGATATCAGAGTTCCGCTGCAAATCCGATTGGGACATGGCGTATTTGCCCAAATTGCACCTGGATTTAAGCATTTACAAGGCAAATTTGATTATTCGGCTTCCACTCGCCAAAAATACTACGACCTGGGTCTGCAGATGTATGTTTACAAGAATACTCCAGAACATATCTATCAATTAACAATGCCAATTTCCCTTGGTTTGCATCATCAAAAATGGTCCTTCCAAGGCGGCGTTCAGGCCGAAGCATTGCAAAGTGTGTATGGCGAATTATCGCGCACACAACTTGATATGACCTTGAATTTGCGCGAAAAAGTAGCGGCCGATCATGTATCCAATGCCAGTGACAAAGGTTGGTTGTCAAAACAAGATCTACGCGAAATCAATTTTATGGGCTTTGCTGAGGCAGGATATCAAATCCTGCCCGCTCTGCAAGTACAACTTGCTGCATTTTATCAACCAAAAAGCCTCAGCAGCTTTGCGGACCAAGACCATTTCGCTGGAGACCAGGACCACTGGTGGATGCGATTTGGTTTGTCTTACAATTTGAAACCATGAACAAGAACCTTCAATTTCTAAAGGTCAATTTTTTGAAAATTCCTCTGCTATCCCTCTTGGCGATTGTCCTATTGATTGTAGGTTGTCATCCCGCGGAATTGCCTGATCCTCATACTGATACTTCTCCCTATTACTTTAAGGGAGAAATGGACGGCAAATCATTTGAATGGTCACTTGCGGACGATAGCTCGTATGTATTCAGCGATTACGAACTGCAATATAACCGCATCGTACAGTTTCAAAGCAATCTAGCAGGAATTAATTGCCAATCCGGCTGCCCCAATAGTTTTCAGTTTACGCTATTCAGCAACGGAATCTATCAAAATACTGTCGTGCAAGGTGAAGACCTACTACCAGTACAGGATTATCATTTGGTCAGCGGCTATGAATTGGATACCGGCCTAATTTGCAAAATCATTCCACAGACCGAAGCTCCCGAAGAATATATCTGGAATTACGGCACCACAAAGCCGCAATTGATGGATCAGGATTTCTACTGGAATTTGTATCACAATTATTCATTCCAGGTTTGTCTATACGCCAAATTTGCTTGCTTTCCAAATACGCTAACTTATACATCAAATTTTGATGAATTTGGAAATCATTTGGCGCTGAAATTGGAAATTGTAAAGCAAACTGCTGATGAAATGCAATTGAAAGTTGTGGGGGATGCCGCAGGACCATTACAATACGAATGGTCTGATGGTTCGACGCTTCAAACATGTACATATACCAAGAACGGCTACCCGAATCCATATACAGTGTACGTAACTAATCAGCAATTATCGACCAAAATCCAATTTGGTATTGTACCAGATGGCAACCAATTCAAGATTCTATATCAGCCATTTACAGCTGACATTTACAATCAATTTGGGCAGAGTTCCAAAGGGAAATCTATGTTGACATATGTCGACCAAGATGGAAAGAAATGGTCGACGCTGCCTTTTCACCAAAATTATCAGGATGGTATCAGCATCACCAGCACCTCAAATGGGCCGATAAATGCGGAAAATCGCCAAACTACAATTGTTGAATTTACATTTTCAGGAGTGCTTCAAGATGAGGCAGGAAATAAGAAAACAGTCAAGAATGCAAGTGGGAGGATAGCTGTGGCAAATCCAAATTAATATGAAAACAATTCTGATTTCACTTTGCTTATTAGTTACACTAAATAGTAAAGCGCAAGAGTATTTAAATTTTTATTTAAATAAAACAGAACCCAAAGCTTGTAATACCGTTCCGGAAATTAATCCCCGCAATATTAAGGGATGGGAAGTTTATAGTACTCTCGACAATTTATCTGCCGGGGAGGTAGACACTTCTACTTGCCTTTATTTCAGAGATACAATTCTACCGCCATTTAGCAATTTAGTAGCAGCTTTCGATTTTAAGCAATTGGAGCCTGGTAAAGCTGTCTTCATCAAGTATAAATTTGAAGAGGGATTAGATAATTTCGGCTTGTACTCAAATCAATTATACAATTTAGAAACAACCGTTGAACTAGTAAATGCTAGTTTATCAAATGGCTCCTCATGTAATAACGAAGTATGTTCTGGTGTTTTTATGAAAGTCCAGATTCCGGATAGTACTGGAAGTGGATTTGAATATAGATCCTATAATGCACCATTTGAAATTAATAATTATGCTACTGCCAAGACTTGCTTTAGTTCTGAATATTTTGATTCGCAAAAAATCAGTGAACTGATTATTAAATTAACTCCAAAACAAAATACCGGAAGCGTACTTCTGTATTATGCTAACATAGCAATTGACTATTCATCTCCAACTCCTGGATTTGATACAATTCTGGCCTCAACTGAAATGTACAATGGTACTTTAAATAAGTATATTGTTCCAATAGCGACCCAAGTGGATTGCGGTGGCTGCCAAAATTATTTGGCTTTGCATGATGACTCAACATATCCATCTGATAACCATATTTCGTACATTGAAGCAGATCTTGAACAAGCAACCGGTGACATTGAAAACATAAGGCTATTGGTGCAAGACTATGAAACCCTAATCATTCAACCATTCACTCAGTTTAGGGGAGCAAGTATAGATGGATCTGATGATAACCGACACAATTTTGAACTTGTCAATGAAGGAGGAACTTTTTGCTTTCCAAGTTGGATCGATTTGGTCTTTGGCGGAGGCAACAACCTCGTGTACAAAAAAGGTCAGATGGATTTTATAGACAGAACTTCCTGTTTGCAGTTCAGTACCGGATCTTCTTTAAAAGTTGAGGACAACAGCACATTGCATTACGGCAATAGAGGCGTTGGGATGCTTGCCTTACGAACCGGTGCTAACATCGAAATTGAAGCAGGATCGACCCTCTTATTCGACGGGCTGATGCGCATGTTTGAATTGAAAAATGACGAAGAGCCACAAGATATTCATATGAACTTGCGTAAAGGCGCGACCTTGAGATTTACGGCCGATGCAAAAGTGACCAACGACTACAGCAAGGACGGTACGATGGCACTATATGTTCATATGCTTGGCGGCACGCTAGATGATTATCAACTAGACCCCGCTTCTCAGCGTCTGATCCATAGGGTATTTCCAAAGCCCGATGCACTATTGTCCAACAACATCAAATTGCTGCAAAATCCAGTTCAAACTGACATAACCATAGACTACCAATTGCCAGTAGGCGAATGGATGGACTGGCAGATTAGCAACACGATGGGTCAAAACGTATTGAGCGATCGGAAACTGATTCAAAATTCCTTCGATCAATACCAGATCAGCACTTTGCCATTGAATGCAGGCATGTACTATCTCAATATCAGATCAATCGGTCAGCAAATGACTATTCCATTTGTAAAGGTAGACTGATAAGCTGCAAGCGGCAAAAAGTATAGCAAATCATACTTCCCGGTCCCTTTGCAACGTTCTTCCAGAGAATTCTGTTTTCTTTGCACTATGTTGATGAAGCCCCTGTTTTACCGCCTTTCTATTCGCCTGGCAATCCTTTTTGGAATATTGATCTCATTTGACCAAATGGCAATGGCCCAGGATCCCCGTCTGGCGCAACAATACCAATTGAGTGGAGAGTATGAAAAAGCGGCTGATCTCTATCTGCGCCTATATCAACAAGCGCCAAATCCATACTATTTTGACCGCTATATCGAATGTCTGATATCGCTTGATGAACTTCCAAAAGCGGAATCAACAATTCGTAAAGAAATCAAAAGCGCTCCTGATAATATCGAACTTTATGTGACACTAGGAGGAATTCTTGACAAGTTGGACAAAAAGGAGGAATCCGAAGCTGCTTATCGAAATGCCATTTCCCAAATTAGAAAAGATCAGTTCTCAATCCATCGTCTTGGAAATGCCTTTGCCACCATGGGTAAGACTGACTTGGCTATAGAGGTTTACGAAAAGGGCGAAAAACTATTTCCAGATCTGCATATATACAGCCTTACGCTGGCTGATCTGTACAAGACCAAAGGCGATGTGTCGAAAATGATCGGCGCATATCTCAACCTATTGGAAGTGAGGCCGGAGGAAATAGGCAATGTCAAGACCATGTTTGCACGTGGATTGAGCACTACGGAATTTGATGAATTGCAAAAACAATTGTACAATCGAATTCAGCAAAATCAAGATTCTGACGTATATCCCGAACTTCTAGGGTGGATTTTTCTACAGCGGAATGATTATGCAAATGCCTTGCGACAGTTTAAGGCACTCGACAGGCGCAATCAAGAAGATGGACTAAGAGTGTATGGACTTGCCTACGGA
>JBDSUZ010000044.1:0-6234 GCA_039927395.1 Saprospiraceae bacterium
TATTTAGCAATAACATTTCAAACAGTTTTGTATCCACGGGCAGTTATCAGGGAATTTACGGCCCTGGCTACAACCAAGGCAACAGTACAATGGCACATTATTTCGCTGATATTACCGATGCAAACCAGCGCTTCCATAAAAATGTACTTATAAGCGGAGATGCGAGTAAATACACGAATTATAGTACAGCCAGCCAAAATTACTTTCCCCCTACCTCGGCAAATGTAGGCTTTGTGAATTATGCGGGCGGTCCGGTAGATTATCACAATTATGCGCTGAAAAATACAAGCCCATACTACAATACTGCTACTGATAACCAAGATATTGGAGTCAATTTTGTCAAACTTGATTCTGCTTTGAACGCGACCAGATGCGATCCTGTGATAAGCAATATACAGGAAGCGTCTGCAGCCATGCAATCCATCTTGATATTTCCCAATCCCTCAAATGGAGCATTTACAATTCAATACACAATGAATCAAATGGAAAATGTAAGTATAATAATTACAGATGCATTAGGACGAACATTATCCCTCAAAAGAAATATAAACCAAGCGGCTGGCACCTATAGCGAAATAAGTGATCATGACCTGCGCAACGGAATTTACAATGTTGCCGTATTAATCGGAGATAAATTGATCAATACTAGAGTAATTATTGCACATTAAATATCAGAAATAATGCCTGAAATACTTAGTCAAAAAAGGCAAATAATGCACTTTGATAGTCAATTATGAATCGCCACTGATAATACAGTACGAACCATTGGCCAAAAGTCTGCGTCAGTGAGATAATCATAAAGCAAATTATACAAGCGGTCGCAAGAGGATAATTGGTTAGAATTTAAAGATATATAAATTCAACTTTTTCGTTGTAACTATAGACTACTCTTTAACAGATTACACTTTATCGTTGGATAATGTCGAAATATATGTATCTTCGAGCCGCAAACTATTGTATGAGCACAGAAGCTGAGGTCGCGTCCTTTCTCAAAGACTTCAAGGGAAAGATGAGGATCTGGGATGTACTATTCCGCGACGATAGAGGCACAAACGCACAAGCTCTGTTAATCTTAGAGCTCCGACCTATCGATCGAAAAGTAATTCTGGCAGAACTTGAAGTCACCGATTACAGCAAAGGGCCAATAGAAGAAAAATTGTACGGTGGCACAGAGATGTGGGTGTTCGGCAAAACCCTAAAGAGGAAGGAACTATACATCAAGATTTCCATGGGACTAAGTGGTGGAAGTGTAATCTGCATTTCATTTCACATGGCACAACACAAATTGCAATATCCTCTAAAATAGAATAAAATGCACAGTCCAATCACAGGTAAAGACATGAAATTGACTAGAGAGAGAAGTTCAATGGATTTTAGAAAGGAAACTTTTGAAATTATGTTTCACAGTTACCGATGTGAGGATAGTGGAGAGCAATTCACAACCACATCACTAGATGAATTGAATACAAATCAAGTATATAATAAATACCGAGACAAATTCAATATTCCATTTCAAGACGAAATCATTAGAATCCGAGAAAAGTATGGATTGGCTGCAGCAAAAATGTCGGAGATTTTAGGTTTCGGGATAAATAGCTATCGTCAATACGAAGCTGGAGAAATGCCAAGCATAGCTAACGCCAAGTCCATTCAGATGCTTGACGAACCAAAATATTTTATTGACATGGTGGAAATGTGCGGAACATTGGATGAAAAGGTAAAAACAAAATGCATTCAAAAAGCACAACTATTGATTGAGGAAAAAAAACGAAATAATGTAGATTTGAAATTTAAGGAATATGTATTGGGCAACCATTTTCCAGATATCTACACGGGATACAGGAATCCCAATTTTGAAAAATTTACCGAAATGGTAGTCTATTTTTCAGAGCAAAATGCTCCATTCAAGACTAAGATGAATAAACTCCTATTTTATGCAGATTTCTTGATGTTCAAACAAAGTTGCTTTTCTATAAGTGGAATTAGATATCAGGCAATCGATATGGGTCCTGTCCCCAACAATTTCCAAAGCATCTTTGAATATTTGGCCAAAAACGGCGAAATAGACATTCTCGCAACAGAAATTCCGCAAGGCTATACTGGCGAACAGTTCAAAGCAAAGCAAGATAGACCCTTCAAGTCCTACTTGTTTTCAGAAACGGAATTAGAGGTTATGAAGAAAGTGTCCCTAGTTTTCCAGTCCTCAAACAGTATAGACATTATTGAGTTAAGTCACCTGGAAGAAGCCTGGAAGAAAAACGAAAAAAATAAAAGCGCAATCAGCTATGAATACGCATTTGATTTGAATCCGATGGAATACGAGGCAATACACATCTAGTAAAGTATGCGAATTTTATATCTATTTTAAACAAGGAATATCATCCGGATCAAGTCATAAGAGCTAGCTGCTCCGAAATGCTTACATGACCTTGCTTGAAAAAACTATCTTTGAAGCACTTAAAATTCAAAGAATGCAGATCCGTCTCAAGTCCATCCTTTTCTTCCTGTTATTAAGCGTCACATATGCACAATCTCAATGTTGCACTTACACATTGATTATGCAGGATTCGTACGGTGATGGTTGGAACGGAGCAAATCTTGAAGTATTTATCAATAATGTTTCCATAGGAAATCATAATGCGCAGAACTTCGCGAGTACCGATACGTTTACTGTCTGCGATGACGATTCAATAAGTTTTCTTTATACAGAGGGAATGTATGAAAATGAAAACTCCTATAAGTTATATGACCCGGCATGGTCTCTTATTTTTGCTGACGGACCGAATCCGCAAATAGGAAATATATCTGTATCAACTGGCAATTGCTCAGGAATATCTGTGCCCGGCAACAATCCTTGTACAGCAATAGCTATCGATACTGGTCTATGTATTACGCAGGACAATACCGGCTTTGTAGGCTCCGGAATAGATCCAAAATGCGCAGACTTCAAGGGCGGTGACGTTTGGTTCAAAATGCAGGTTCCTCCTTCAGGTAATTTAGGTTTTGAAACAATTAATGGCAGCCTCAGTGATACCGGTATAGCGGTTTGGACAGACAGCACCTGCACCGATCTGCGCATGATAGGATGTGATGACGATGGAGGGAATGGCAGTTATTCCTTTCTTATTGTTTATGATCTTAAGCCTGCCCAGACAATTTACATACAGGTCTGGGGCTATGGAGGTGCTACTGGAACTTTTGAACTTTGCGCAAGCGATTTAGGAACCGTAAAACTCGATAGCTCTGAACTGCCGATTGTACTAATCAATACATTGGGACAAACAATTGTTGATGACCCCAAAATAAATTGTCTGATGCAAATCAAATACAATGGCACAGGTAAGATTACTTATGTTACCGATACTGCCAATGTATATAACGGAAATATAGGTATTGAAATTCGGGGAGCATCGTCTTCTGGTTACCCACAACGTCCTTATGGTATAGAAACAATCGATACCCTGGGAGATAATAACGATGTTTCACTCTTAGGCATGCCGGCAGAGAATGACTGGGTGCTGATATCTAACTTCAATGATCTATCGCTAATGAGAAATCCGCTTGCGTATCATCTCTTTGGCGCTATGGGGAATTATACCACACATACAAGCCTTTGCGAAGTACTGATAGACAGTTCTTATAAGGGAATTTATATGTTTGGTGAAAAAATAAAACGAGATAAAAACAGAGTCAACATAGCAAAATTGACCGAAGTCGATACCACAGGGGACAAACTTACAGGCGGTTATATACTTCAACAAAATTACTGGGATCAAACAATCGGTTTTCAATCCAATTTTTCGCCCATCGATCATCCTGAAATCGAAGTACATTTTCTCTACCAGGATCCAAAACCTGAGGACTTGGTGCCTGTTCAAAAAGAATATATAGCATCCTATGTTGATAGTTTAGAAACTGCGCTTTACAGCACAAATTTTGCGGATACAATCAATGGCTACAGAAAATATCTTGATGTAAAATCATTTATCGACTACTTCCTTGTAAATGAATTGTCGCGCAATTTTGATGGATTTAAGAAGAGCGTATACTACAACAAAGACAAAAATTCCAAGGGCGGGAAATTAAAAGCCGGTCCTGTTTGGGATTTTGACTGGGCATGGAAAAACGTAGGTAGCTGCACTAGTCAAAACCTGGAAGGTTCGGGATGGGCACATCTCGTCAACGATTGCTTCAATGATACCTATTCCTCCGGATGGTATATCCGTCTACTGCAGGATACCACATTCGCCAATCAACTGCGTTGCACCTACGAAAATTACAGGCAAACAATATTCGACACCACCTACATTTTCGCCTATATAGACAGTATCGGGACTCTCGTCCAAAATGCTCAGGCACGTCATTTTAAAAAATGGCCTATACTTGGCAGAAGTGGTCCTGCTCCTGAAATCGGGGAAATAGCTACCACATACGCAGGAGTGCTTGATTCACTGAAGAATTGGATCAATTTGCGTTTAGTATGGCTCGATGAAAACCTGCCCGGTCTGTGCAAAACTGTTATAAGTGGAACAAGCCAGGAATCATTATCAGACATGATTTCTTGCTTTCCAAACCCTGCACAGGATTTTGTACAAGTTGAATACACTTTGCTAAATCCTGCGAAAGTAAGCGTGACGATGCACAACTATCTAGGTGATCTGGTACAATCAACTCAAGAGCAATTGCAAGGAGCCGGAAGCCATACGCTCAAATTGGAAACTGCCAATATTCCGTCGGGGATTTATCTCCTGCAGTTTAAGGCTGGCTCAATTATCAAATATAAGAAGCTGGTCATAGTGAAATAAAGTCCTTCAGGAAACCATCGGATTTTTTGTTTTTTGGCACGGCGAAAGAAATGCAAAACCGCAAAATATTAAGCATATAAAAAGTGGAAAAAGTAAAACAAAAAATACAAGAATATAATATAGCTGTAGTCGACCTTTTTGGTGAGGATGATGATGATTATCTAATTCATCAATCAAAAACTGCTACAGATGCGGATATCATAGCTTTGGAAAGTCTTATCGGCTTTGCTATACCTAGCGAGCCGACAGAATGAGCATGCAATTCATTCAATCGAAACCTTAGAAGAAGAATATCTCTTGAAAAATGAACCATGACTGTAAAAAGCCAATAACCACTTTATGACTGCTGTAATATTACACATCCCACACTCTTCAACTAAGATCCCAATAAAGGATGGATACATTGTTGGCGATGAAATGCTGAAATCCGAAATACTAAAACTTACAGACTGGTATACTGATGACTTGTTCCAGTCCTCCACAGATATCATAATAAGAGCAGACTTCTCGAGAATATTTTGCGACCCAGAAAGGTTCACAGATGACAGCCAAGAGGTTATGGCCAAATACGGTATGGGAGTATTGTATGAGAAAAACGACGAAGGCGATATTATCAGAAATATAAGCCCAGAATTACGTGAAAAGATACTAGCTGAATACTACTGGAGACACCACAATAGTTTTAGTCTGGCTGTATATGGGCAATTAACACAATTTGGAAAAGCACTAATCATCGACTGTCACTCCTATCCTAGTGCACCATTAAAGAGAGATTTGAGCAAAGACCCGGACAGGCCAGATTTCAATATAGGAACAGATCCTTATCATACGCCTGAATTGTTTGTAGAAATCTCAAGAGAATTCTTCGATAAGAAAGGATATTCCTTAGGGATTGATTGGCCATACGCAGGATCCATTGTACCACTGGAATATTATCAAAAAGATAAGAGGGTGCAAAGCATCATGCTTGAAGTCAATAGGCGACTCTACTTAAACGAACCCACAAACGAGAAATCAGAGAATTACCTGGAGACCAAAGCAGTGGTAGGTGAATACATTAAGGCGATGAGGGAAAGCCTTTGACAGGCTTTCTATCACGGTCACCCAAACATGAAGAAACGAGGGTAAATCAAAAAAACTAAACGAGGCAAATATTTCTCAGAAATTGTACATATATTTGTACTCCATCACGTACAAGGCAAAAATATCATGTTAACAACATCCATTTCCGATTTTAGAAAAGATATTAAACAATATCTTGACCAAGTGACGGAAAACTCGGAAACCTTAATAATTAACAGAGGCAAAGACAGCGGTGTGGTTATTATGTCCTTAGACGAGTATAATTCACTTAATGCAACATATAACGAGTTGTCATCGAAGGCCAATGAAAAAAGATTAGATTCGGCCATTGAAAAACTCAAAACAG
>JBDSUZ010000045.1:0-15366 GCA_039927395.1 Saprospiraceae bacterium
CTGGTACGAGTACCCTCAATATTGCATGCCGACTGCAAGATGATATATCAAGTCTCGAACCCGAATCTATGGGCGCTGCTGATTTCATATTGGTAATTCCCAGCTCAATGACAACAACTTATTAATCACAACAGCATGAAACAACTTTTTATAGTTCTGGCTTCTATTGCATTCTGCACATTTCAATCTTGCAAGAGCAGCGGACAGGAAGCAGCTAAACACAGTCCCGAAGGTCATAAGGCATCGCAGGCACAAGAAGAAAATACCTTTAAGACGTACAATCAATTGGACTCTGCTGACAAATTGGTATTTAATCGCATGATGGAGATTCATGACAGCATCATGCCTAAACTTAGTGAAATCAAGAGAATGCAAAATCTGATCAATCCGATTTTCAAGGAACAAAAGAAGAAGCAAATCACTGGCGATGCGATGACAGATGATATGCGTGCTGCCATGAGCGATCTCAATCGCGGCGAAAACTCGATGTGGGAATGGATGCATGACCTTGACGAACATTTTGATCTTGTACCTGCAGCCGAAAAAAAGGCCTTTATCCGCAGTTCATATGCGCGGCTTCTTGGAGTACAGAGCACTATGGCAGAGGGCATCTCAGTTGGAAAAATGGTCATCAAGAAATACAAATTGGACGATGCAAAGAAATAAATCAACAATTCTCTACTTCCTTTTGGGATCAGTTTTACTGATTTCAATGAGTCGCTGTCAGGCGGACAAAACTGAAGAATTGCCAATATTTGGTGAGCGAACGCTCAATGAAAATGGTGATACCATTTACCATGAGATCCCACAATTTTCATTTGTTGATCAAGACAGTCAACGAATCACCAATGAGTCGATGAATGGCAAAATGTATATCGCGGATTTCTTTTTCACCTCCTGCCCTACCATTTGTCCAAAGGTTAAGGCTCAGATGCTAAGGATATACAACGATTTTCAAGCAGATACCAATGTTATATTGCTATCGCATACGATTGATGTGAGGCATGATACCATCCCAAAACTGAAGAAATATGCGGCAAAATTGGGAGTAAGTGGGCCAAAATGGCATTTTGTAACTGGTGAGGAAGCTGAGATATATGGTATCGCTGATGATTACTGGAGTATTGCATTAAAGAATCCTGATTCCCCAGGAGGATTTGATCACAGCGGACGACTACTCCTGGTAGATGATAAGCGCCATATGCGCGCATTTTGTGATGGCACTGATCCAGAATCGGTCGACAAATTCATGGAGCGAATCAAGGATCTCCAGGAAGAATATAAAGGCAGAGCATCCAAATAAACACCTAGGCTTGCCCATGCCGGCCAATAATCGTTTAGCATAATTTTGAAATATCTAATTTTCGGTCTCAGTCTACTTGCACTTTTCAGCTACTTCGGTTGCAAAGAATCGCAACCGTACAAGCAAGGCGAAAGACTTTATGCCATTCATTGTGCAGGCTGCCATGGAGATCAGGGTGAAGGGCTACAATCGCTTTATCCACCTCTATCAAATTCTGCCATCTTACGCGACAAATTGCTTGAGGTCCCTTGCATCGTGCATGTGGGTCTAAATGTCAGTCTGACAATTGACGGCAAAGTGTTTGATCAGCCTATGCCGGCTATTCCAAGCCTCAACTCAGTGGAGATTACCAACATCGTAAATTTCCTGCAAGGATCATGGGGCAATTCCGGCAAAACGCTTAAGGTTGAGGAGGTTGATGCCGCTTTGAAATACTGCCAATGATTAATCTAATCCCATAGCCAAACCTTCAGTTGGCCTCTTACGTGATATAGGCAAGTCTGAGTACGAAGTAGCTCATAATTGGTTGAAATAGCTCAAAAATTCTTCCTATTTTTGGGATTCCTCAGCTGCCCCATGCGGGCCTGACTATTGATTGCTCTAGCATAAACCTGATAACCAGATCACATGAGTCGTTTTTTCTTTGTTGCCTTACTCCTATTATCTGCAAACTTCATCAAGGCCCAAGTAGGCAACGATGACTGTTCCACTGCGATCGACCTTGGCACAGCCCCTTACTGTGATTTGAATGTTGTGTTTTCCAATGTCAATGCAACTCCATCTGATATTCCCGTTGCCGACGATAAGCCTAGTTGCTACCTTAGCTCCAACCCAATCCATGATGTATGGTTTACTTTTGTAGCTAGTGATACCATTGTCGACTATGCGCTAAAGATTCAGGGTTTAACTGATGGCAGCAATGGCCCATTAACCAATCCACATGTCGCTATATATCGTGGCGACTGCACTGATGAATTGGCTGAATTGATTTGCTTTAAGGTGACAAATGGCGATATTTTATTAGAAGCTAACCTCTTAGGCCTTACAGCAGGTGCGACTTATTTCATTCGTGTTTTTGATTACTCAGATTTTGGCGAGCCTGAAAACTGGGGAGTATTTAACATCTGTATCATCAAGAAACCACCTTCTGCGACTATCGATCAGGGATTCTCCAACGAATGCGCAGGATCATTGTATGACTCTGGTGGCGAAGATGGAGACTACGGCGACAATGAAAATTATGTATACGTAATCTGCCCAAATCAAGTCAACAAATGCATCACATTTACCCTTGACTACTACAATCTGGAGGGCCAAAAAGACTTTAATACCAGCGATGTTTTGAATTTCTATGATGGAAATGGGATCAACACCAATCTAATTACGTCAATCAGTTCAGGCCAATTTGCACCAAATACCGGAGGAGTTAATCAGACTATTGTCGCTTCAAGTGGATGCATGACCATCGAGTTCATCTCCGATGCAAGTATAAGCTTTGAAGGTTTTGCAGGATCCTGGAAATGTACCACAGGACCATGTATACCCATCACTCCAATTGCTGTAGATGAAGACGTGGTGGTAGACCAGATCATCAGTACTTTAGGCTCCGATCAGGCGATCATCACTTTGGATACCTTGATATGTGCCAAGGGCGCCTACGGTATTTTCAATGAAACAGACCATTCGGACTTAGGTATTAAGCGAGGGATCATACTCACATCCGGACTTGCTAGCAATGCTATTGGACCAAACCTCCAAACTTTTACTACCTATGGATGGGGCAGCGAAGGCGATGACGATCTCGACATGCTTTCTTCATTGTTTGGCGATGGATCTTTCTCTAATGATGCTTGTGTCCTCGAACTAGAGATCTTCGCTACGACTGATGAATTGCGATTTGAATATACATTTGGTTCCGAAGAATATCCTGAATTTGTCAATAATGGCTTCAATGACATTTTTGCATTCCTGATATCTGGCCCTGGTATTGTCGGTATACCAGAGATTGGCAATCAAGATAATATCGCCATCATACCTGAAGACGGCACCCCAATAGAAATAAATAACGTCAATTTTGAAAAGAACTGGCAATACTACAGACCCAATTACGACGGCAAATCCATCGAATATGATGGATTGACCAACGACAAGATCGGAAGCCCTAAGAAGAGCTTAACCGCGCGGTCCAAAGTAATCCCTTGTAATACTTACAAACTAAAATTGAAGATTGCAGATAGAGGAGATTTCTCCTATGACTCCGGCGTTTTCATTTCTTCTATTCGCGGAGCAAATCCAACTATCTCTATCAATACTGGTAGCAATATTGGTTATTTCCTTGAAGGTTGCGCTATCGTTGGTGGTGAGTTTATAATCAGCATTCCTGAATTTCTCGACAAAGAAGTCAAGTATAAAGTGACCATTTCAGGTACTGCTACATTAGGTATTGATTACCTCCTCAATATGCCTGACAGCATAACATTATCTCCTGGTTCTCCCAATTTGGTATTCCCTGTCACTCCGATTAGTGATGCACTGGTTGAAGGAACTGAAACGATTATCGTGTCATTGAGTGCAGATTTTGGTTGTGGCGACATTACATTGATTAGTTATGAAGCTCAATTAAGAGAAACTCTTTTTGTCGAAGTAAATGCAGGTGTTGATACAATCGTTGCATGCAAAGGCGATTCGATTCAACTTACAGCAAGTGGCGCCAAATTCTATTCATGGGCTCCTCCGGTAGGCATCAGTGATCCAACTATTGGCAATCCTAAAGTAGCTCCTCAAGGAGATCAGACTTATGTGGTCACTGGTACGCTTGATGTCTGCGAAGACAAGGATACTATCTTCATTCACATAGTTGAACCAAGCGTTGAGATCACAACTAATGATCCCACGGCATTTTGCGGTGGTGACAGCATCACATTGACAGCGGTCGTCAACGAACCGGGAGGCAAACTTGAATGGGTTCCCAAGAATCAATTCTTTGATGCTTCAAATCCCGTACAAACCCTTTTCCCATTCTTTGACCAAATATTTACTGTAACCTATTCTATTGGTACTTGCACAGTGCAAGATACTTTGAGTGTGGTGGTGGATTTCCTTAGTATCCCATTCTTCCCGATTACTGATACGACGATTTGTCGTGGGGCTAGTTTTACGCTTTACAATGACTTCTCCTTTGGTCAAGTAGTCGTGACACCGACTACCTATTTAGATTTGTCAGATCCATTCAATGTGATTAGTTCACCTTTGGCTGACATAACTTATACGATAATCACGACTAGTCAAAATGCAATATGTGCTGATACTACGATCATACCGGTGATTGTCAAACAAATAGATGTAAGCATTAGCAATCCAGACACAGTATTCTTGTGCCTTGGCGACAGCGTGTTACTCTCAGCTACGCACTCAGCTGGAGCATTCATGTGGATACCTGCAACTGGACTTGCAGACTCATCTGCTTCAACGACTTTTGCAAGTCCAAAGGTGACAACCACTTATACCGCTTTTGTCGATAATGGGGAATGTACATTTGCTGATAAGGTGGTGGTCAAAGTCGATTCATTGCCCAATCTGCCAATCAGTAGAATTCCCGACAAGGACAAATACTGCAAAGGTGAGATCATTGCCTTGTTCTCAAGCTCTTATAGCAAATCCAAATATCCCAAGCTCAAGTTCATTTGGGAAAATGACGCGTCGATCCTCAAAGATCTTGACAATCAGAACAATGCAATCTCCGCTGAAACAGCCAAATATTACTTCCGTACAATGACCAATGGCGCCTGTAGCGCATTGGACTCGGTTTATGTCAATGTAATCAATCCAAATCTGCCACTCGGGTTTTACGACACGATTGTTTGTCCGTATACTCCTGTGACACTCATAATACAAGACACGACTATCAAAAATCTTGGCTGGAGTCCACCTCAATTCCTAGACTGCTCAGAATGTCTGACGCCAGTGGCCACAGTTGGTACTACGACCCTATTTACTGCCACTGCAGAAGTGGAAGGTTGTCCCGCGCAAGCAAGTGTATTAGTTAGAACTTACCCTTCTTATGGAACTCTAATTCAGGTAGACACTAGTGGTGAGCTTGCACAAGGAACTACTGTCACTTGCACGATCATAACTGTACCAGATATCTCGGCGGGCACGGAGTTTACGTGGTACGTCAATGGAGTCGAACAGTCCGGCAAAGGCCCGGTCATTCAGGTCGTCCTTACGCAGCCCAACAACAAGATTGAGGTGTATTTCAATACGCCGCAGGGCTGTCCTGCATTCCATGTGATAGAAATTCCGACGGTACCTGCGACCTATGAAATTCCAAATGCATTTGCACCGACTGGCAAGAACCAGTACTTCCGTCCTGTCCTTAAAGGCTTGATTCAGGTACTAGAGTTCAAAGTATTCAATCGTTGGGGACAATTGGTTTATGACAACCAAAACACTGATGGCTGGAA
The DNA here is from genome assembly GCA_039927395.1 of Saprospiraceae bacterium. Lineage (GTDB taxonomy): Bacteria > Bacteroidota > Bacteroidia > Chitinophagales > Saprospiraceae > JBDSUZ01. The sequence continues at coordinate 5,767 of JBDSUZ010000045.1, forward strand.
CGGTACATTCAAAGGTAGCCCTGCTCCCGCTGAAGTATATATTTACTTGATTCGACTGCACTTGCCGGATGGCAAGGTGGTAGTTGAAAAAGGTGACGTTACGTTGCTGCGGTAGTTTTAGGCCAAAGAAATAGCTTTGAAGTATAAAAGGACTTCGTTAGGGTGTGAAAGCTTTGACGAAGTTTTTTTTACCTCCTTGCAAGGATCAACAACCTTGTAGATATGCTTCTCGAATATGAAAACCTTCAAAGGTTGTAAGTCTAGTAGCGCCAGAGGCCAGGAAGCGACTTCGTCAGTGGTTTCAAACCCTGACGAAGTTTTAACAATATGAAGAGTAAACATAATTTTAACGATTTTACCTAATTCCCCTTGACAAATTTCGAATCCTTTAGTGAGTGCAAGTATAATTACGTCTAAGTCATGGAGCGACTTCGTCAAAAGAGTAGTTACGCTTGTTCGTCAGAGTTAAGGTTTCACTTCATCAGGTAGTAATTTGCAAGTTCGTTAGGGCGGAGAGTGCCCATCATCAGGCGATTTTTTGCAACTTCGTCAGGGTTTGAAACCACTGACGAAGTCTTCTAATCGTCGAGAGGGGTACTACCTGACGAAGCTTTTTCATCTTGGAGATGGTGCTGCCTGATAAAATGCGCTCAATTCACAACCACTAGCCTCTGAACTTTAACTTCCTGTCCGCTCTGGAGCTGGATGAAGTAAGTACCAGGTGTCAAAGTGGCGGCATCGATGAAATAGTTCTTGGAGCCGGCAGATTGAGTGCCAGTGAAAATTGACTGCACCTGATTGCCCCAGATATCATGAAGCGTTAATGCGACCTTGCTGCTGTGTTCTGTTGTTACTGGTATGCAGGTAATTCCCCTGGCTGGATTTGGATAAGCAAGTTCAAGTGTATTGACCTCAGTCTGACCTGTTCCGAGCATGGTCTCAGTCCTAAAATGATAGTAGCCTCGAGGAGCAGTTATCGGACGCAGTCCAGTTTTGCCGGAGTTTGACGTAGCCTGGATATAGTAAAATACTTCCTTGTCAAGTCCTGGGAAAGGAATCACAGCGGACCAATTGTTATCTTGACCTATGTAGGTCATGTTGACTGACTGATAAGCAGCGGTGGTGTCAGTAGTATACCACATCGTGGCAGATTCGATGCCTGAACGATGCTGAATTCGTGCCACTACGTCATATCCGTCCATCTGAGGCGCTACAATCCCTCGCCATGCAGAATGCGTGATCCATAGCGGATCCGATACTCCAATCTCTTTGGTGATGCAATGGATGGCTCCTAGCGAAGTGATGATGCTATTGCAATCGATTCCAACAACATTGTAACCTGGCATGGCCTCTCTCCATATCCTCAAAGCTGTAGTATCATATTTTTGTTCGTAAATCGGCAACAATACGGTCTTGTTGACAAATACTGCATTGGCATATGTCCTATAATCTCCGCCAGAATTTGGATAGGCACCGCCCTGTGGTGGCATGGGAATGCGGATCACCTTAAAATCTCTGCCATAGGCCGTCTTGAAGGTCGAAAGCAAATATTGGATATTAGCCTCGATCTGTGGACCATCGGCGGTTCCTGGTGGGTATTGACCCACAAGCAAAGTTTCCTCATCAAGCAATTTCATATGCATATCGATATGATGGATTTCATCATAAGGAAGTATATCCATCTTGAAATAGCGCTTGATGCCCATGAATGACTTCATTATGCTATCTACTTCCAGACTTGTATGATTAGATGTGCCGTAATTATTGTTCGGACCATTTTCATTGAGCACCAGATTTGATGAGAAGGCATTTCCCAGACCATCAGACATGAAATTGCCTCCGGTATGCACTAAATCATCAGGAGCCGATTTTGTTTGATACAAAGGCACATTAAGCCAACTTGCAATCGTAGTTGAAAGCGTATCATCTTTTGGTCTCGGCCTGTTGTAAATCCAGTCAACCAGCACAAGTGAATCTACGTCATTGAGATATACCGGATTTGGACCAAAATCACGCACCCAAATAGAATTGTAAGGCGCCTTGATCAATCGCACCCTATCCATGCTAATGGACTCAGATAACAAAAGGCTCTTGACACTGTTGGTATCAATGCACACCACATATACATCGGTTTCCTTGGCGGCATTGCGCACTATTTCCTTCTGAATAACTGAATATGAAGGTGTCCAGGTGATGATTAGTCCCTGCAGTTCTTCCCATTCTGCCATAGCTCTAGGAGAAGATTGAGGCGGAGTCAAAATACTTGAAAATGACGCATCTGGTGGCGTGTAGCCAGAGAGAAGCCAATCCATCTCATGAGGAGCAGTAAATCTTGGCAAAGCAATCTCCTGGCCCCAAACCTGAATACTAGTCAGGAGGCAAATAAGTAATAGTAGCTTCTTCATATTTACCGTTTTTTGGAATTCGAATCAATTAAACACGATTTCGGACTTACAAAAAGACCGTCATGGCGATACTTGGAATGATCGGCAATTGATCCACTCTTGAGTATCTGACCCTGTCAAAATAGAATATATTCTTGCGGTCATAAGCATTTGAAACGCTACCAGTAATCTCCATGCGACTATTCTTGCTGAACTCGATGGTTTTCTTGAGCGAAACATCAAGCCTGTGATATGCAGGTAGGCGACCTCCATTTCTCTTGGCAGCGTAGATCACACCTAAGTCAGGATTGCCAGTCAGCACATCGGTTTGGATTCCATCTTGAAAATTGAAATCTCCATAGAAGCCCTGTGTCTGAGTAAATGGAAATGGCGACCCAAAATTCCAACGCACACTTGCTTCCCAATTCTTTTTGCGACCGAATGCACGTGAAGCAAGTAGGTTGATATTGTGTCTTCTGTCAAAATTGGTTGGATACTCCTGGATTCCGTCATTGCGATTGACATACGCGATGGAATATGATCCCATAAACAACCAATAGTCTTGGTCATACTTGGTGGAGAAATCAATGCCATAAGCATCACCTTTTTCAGTTACGAAATCTGGTTGCACCGGATTGGTCTTGTTTCTATTTAACTCAATGAGTTGATAAAATCTCTTGTAATAAGGCTCAACATTCAAAGTAATAGTCTTAGAAAGGTCTATTTCTAGACCAGCTATTGCGTGAATTGCCTTCTGCAAATGCGACTTTGCTGGTTCGTTGCTATTGGGTTGATAGAAGGATCCATCAGGGCTTGACAGCAATCCGTAGAATAGATTCACCACATCTTGTTCACTGATAGTCGAAATCAAATTTTGAGAGTAAAGTCCTCCGGCAAATTTGAAGCGAAGCTTGTCAGTAATATTGTATTTCAATCCAATACGAGGCTCCAGCGAAAATTCTCCAACTGAAGCATAATATTGCATTCTCAAGCTTGGCTCAACTACCAAGGGGCCAAAAATGCCTTTATATCTTATGTAACCATTGATCTCCGTGTTGTTTACCTTCTGGCGAATGCTTTGCTTAAATGCATTTGTAAACTGAAAATCTGTGGTAAATCCATTCACCTCAAAACCGTATTTTACTTCATTCTTGTTGCCGTATGACGTGAAATCAAGTCCAGCAATAAATCCGTTAATAGCGCTACTACGTGGATTGCCGTCCTCTTCTTCAAGCTCAATTTTGTAGTTTGAAACGCCAATTTTGCCGCCAATAACTAAGTTTGAATTTGGTGGAATCAGACTGAAATTTGCACCTCCACCAGATGTCTTCCAATTTAGGTCAGCAACGGAAGGATAGTGCACTCCATCGGTAAAGTTGAATCCAAATAATTCAAGCTTCGAACCATTGCCGGAGAGCATGGATATTTTGCCGTATAAGTCGGTGTAGTTGAAGGGAAACTTGCCAAGTGTATCCGTCGCATATTTGTAAAGTGAGGGAGAGGTCTGCTCGATGATCGATCGCTTGGCACTTATCAAAAACGAAGTACTACCGCCTGTACTCTCATTCAGCTTGACAATTGGACCCTCGGCCAATGCCCTTACTTGAAATGGGCTCGCTCCCACCAGACCGCTAAAACGTTTCTTATTTCCTTCGCGAGTATTGATATCTACAATTGCAGAAATCCTCCCGCCTTGTTCAGCATTGAATCCACCTGTCTGTACATCTACGTTGCGAATCGCCTCAGTCTCAAACACTGAGAAGAATCCAATGGAGTGAAATGGATTGTAGATCGGAATTCCATCAAGCATGATCTTATTCTGGACGGGCGACCCTCCTCTAATGTACAATTGACCTCCCTGGTCACCAGTGATGATGATACCGGGGATCATTGGTAGATATTGCGCTATGTCGGCATCGCCCGAGGTAGTTGGCAAGGCTTTGATTTGACGTGGAGTGACTGTCACTTCTGAGATCTGCACTTCTGTGCGCGCCTGCTGGCGTTCGCCTGAAATCTCCGTAACACCTAATTGGATACCGGAAGGAACCAAGTAAAATTTCTTGTAAACGATATTATTCTTGCCAAGCTTTACATCTATGAAGGTGCTGTCGTAACCCAGATAAATCACTTCAACTCTATATTCGCCGCTAGGAATGTTAGATAAGCTAAAGAATCCCTCCGCATCGGTATTGGCACCATAGCTCGTACCTGCCAAGTAGACATTGGCAAACATGACCGGGGAGCCAGTTTCCTTGTCGTAAACATTGCCACGGACAGTTCCCTGTGCGGAAATCCATTGGCTGGACATTAATATTGAAAAGAACAAAAGGGAACGTAAAAACGAGTTCATACTGTTAGTGTCGATGGGTCAAATAGAATTGCAAATTTGGGAAAAAATCTTCGATTTCTTCTATTTGATTTTAAGGCGATTAGATAGGATTTTGCCAGCAAATCTCTGATCAGTTAATGCCTAATACGACACTATTCCCTTTCCTTGACGAAGTATCTCAGGATTATCCCCTGTGCAATCAATAATAGTCGATGGTTCAAGCCCACCCATACCGCCGTCGATCACTAGACCAACTTGATTGCCATAGATGTCGTAGATCTCTGTGGGATCAGTGATGTATTCGAGGAAATCATCTTCAGATTTGAGTGAACTGGACAACAATGGACGGCCCAGCAAATCAATGATAGCAGACACAATCTGATTGTCAGGAATACGGACTCCAATTGTCTGCTTGCGGTTTTTCAGCGCCTTCGGCAAATGATTTCCTGGCTTCAGAATGAAAGTAAATGGTCCTGGAAGCAGCCTTTTCATCCAACGAAATGTCTCGTTGTCGATCGGAGCTGTAAATTCTGCAATTTGCGATATGTTATTGCAAACAAGCGTAAAAAGTGCTTTGTCGGGATCTACTTTCTTGATTTGGCACATCTTATCGATGCCCGCTTTCTGATTCATATCACATCCAAGGCCATAGACTGTGTCAGTAGGATATACAATAGTTTCACCTTTCAACAAAGCTTCAACTGTCTGTCGGATCTTCCGCAAATCGGGATTCTTGGGATGAATTTCAAGAAGCATACTCCAAAGTTACTAATTGCCGCTACAGCGGCGAAATATTGTTGTGAGGAGCACGATGCAATTTCTCATCTACTCTTCGCCATCCTCGATATCATCTAGCATTCCTGCCAATATATCACTGAATGTCAATTTGTTGTCAAGTAAATCCCTGTGAATTACGTGATAAACAGACAATCCATGAAGAATCAACTCCAAATGGGTCAGCAGGTCAGGATTCTTAATGCCCTGATCAACTGCAAATTCTGCTAGCCCAGATACTAGCTGTAGACGCTCTTTGTATTCTGCATCAGGTATATCGTGGAATAATTCGATCGAATTGCCCGCAGCGAACCATGCTTTTATTTTCTGATAAGGATCCTTGCCTGAACCTTGTTTGATCTTCTTATCTGGATTTGGGAAATAATTGCTGAATACTTCCTTTACAGCTTGCTCAATCAATTTCAAAGCAATACTGTAAGGGCCTTCCTGTTCTCCCTCATATACAAGTTCCACTTTGCCAGTGATCGATGGGATTACTCCCCAGAAATCTGAAACTCTGACTGTGGTCTTTTTTTCCTTGTTGATCAGCATTCGACGCTCGGCCGTGCTCACCATATTTTCATAACCCGATATCGAAAGTCTTGCGCTCACACCACTCTGTTCATCGACCCAATCGCTGTCACGTGCTACAAATGAGATACGCTCCAATAATTCCTTCAAAATATCTGGCACGACAATATTCTCGCTTTGCGACTCCGATAGCTTGGCTTCTTGAGCTGTAATGCGCATCGCATCAGCTATTTCCGTAGGATAATGCGTCAAAATCTGGCTTTCAATCCTGTCCTTAAGCGGAGTGATGATGCTTCCCCGATTGGTGTAATCCTCAGGATTAGCAGTGAATACAAAGGACACATTTAGTGGCAATCGGAGCTTAAATCCACGTATCTGAATATCTTCCTCTTGAAGTATATTGAACAAAGCTACCTGAATCCTCGCCTGCAAATCCGGCAATTCATTGATTACAAATATGCAGCGGTGGGACCTTGGTATCAGGCCAAAATGTATTACTCGTTCGTCTGAAAAAGGCAACTTAAGTGTAGCTGCCAAAATTGGATCGACGTCGCCGATAAGGTCAGCGATACTAACATCGGGTGTTGCCAGTTTTTCTACATACCGATCTGATCTATGCAACCATTCGATCGGAGTATCATCACCAAGAGATTTGATTAGATCGATTGAAAATCTTGAAATCGGATGTAGCGGATCGTCATTGATTTCGCTACCAGCAACGACAGGAATATACTCGTCCAACAATCGCACCATGAGTCGCGCAAGACGTGTTTTGGCCTGCCCGCGTAATCCGAGCAGCAAAATATTGTGCCTCGACAGGATGGCTCGTTCGATATCTGGTATTACAGTATCCTCAAATCCTACGATGCCTTCGAAGACATTTTCGCCTGCAGATAAATGCTTGACCAGATTGGACCGCATTTCATCCTGAATACTTTTTGACTTGTATTTACTGGCCTTAAGCTGGCCCAAATTTTGAATTGATGTATCCATAAAATTAATGATTAGGAAATCGCACAGATGCCCTTCTAGATAGAAGAAGCCTGTCCAACAGCCCTGTATTTTTCAGATTGAAGGTAAGTTAAAAAGAGTTTTAGCGATTGCATCTTGGCTTCGTCGAGACGATAGCTAATACAATCATTAAAATAGGCTTCGAGGTCAAAGTCAAAGCCAGGGTTTGGTAAAATCTGCACTAAAGCAGGTATTCGTTGAATGCCCGATTCGAGCGCATGGTTAAATGTTTCGATGAATGATGCTTCTAATGGTTTTGTACTGACCCAAACAGCAAAGACGAAAGGAAGTTTTTGCCATTCGTACCATGCTTCGGCTAAATCGTAAACAAATTTATGCTTTTTGAGCAGGGGAATTGCGCGATCGCCGATAACTACTGCGGCTGTTTTGCCGCCTATCTGCTGCTCAAATCCATCAGCTGCATCCAATAATCGAGGAGAAATCTTCCAGTATTCTTTCATCAAAAGCTGCACCAACAATACAGAAGTTCTTGATTGATTGTCGAGATACAGCTCTTCAATTTCATCGAGAGGACAATCACTAAAAATACATACGGTCTTGACCTGAGTTTCAGCGCCTATGCAGTAGTCCGAAACTATATGATATTCGGGCAATTGAGGCAAAATACCAACGGGAACAAGTCCAAGGTCCATTTCACCACTTAACAGCATATCTGCGCATTCCGCGGGATTGGCCAAAGTGATTTTCACTATTTCGTCCAATTTCTCCTGGTAGATCCCAAATAGAAGAGGTTTTGTATTCAGGTAACTGACCGCAACTGCTTTGTAGGTCCTCATATGCTTGGTATGATCTCAATATCTTTCAAATGACTTACATCATTGTGTTTCTCAATAGTGAATTTGCCGCCTTGGTAATCCAGCTGGTACATGCCTGTATTATCGTGACGATAGTTTTCCATATCAGCGATCGTCTTGCCTTCTAACAGTGCCAAGAGACATCTCATAGTCCGACCATGAGAGCAAATCAAGATATGTTGTTCAGGTCTTAGTTTAAGCATTTCAATGAATCGCTCCACTCTTGCCGCTAGTTCATGAGCGGACTCTCCAGCTTCAATTCGTGCATCATAATCGCCATTTTTCCAGCTAGAAATTGTGCGCCTGAAATTATCTGCAATCCATGGGGCTGGCTCTAGGCCTTCATGTATGCCCCAGTTGATCTCGTTTAGTTCAGGATATTTGACAAATGGAATACGTGCCTCGATAAATGGCAACATCGTCTGATAAGTCCTCTGAAGTGCCGATACCAGTATTACTTCGACAGGAATTTGTTGCCAATAGTTGGAATAAAATGCTTTGGCTTGTTGACGTCCCAAATCGTTTAGGTCCGCGTCGATTCCGCTTCCCTGCACGATTCTCATTCTGTTGAGATCGGTTTCTCCGTGTCGGACGATGTAGATTTTCTTTTGATCAGCTCTCAATTGCAATGTTTTAGTTTTGAATCACAGGCAAGGAAACATATCCTTTGAACCCATCATTATCTTCTATTTCGATATTTGAATAATCCGTGACCACTTTGTATAGCGTATCACGTTCAACAGGGGCCCTGTTCACTTGTTTGATCATTTTGACCAGATCCATTGTGCTCATTGAGGGATGTTGCTCCTCACTACCAGCCATCGAATATATCTTAGTCGTATCATCTATTGTGCCATCGAGATCGTCGACGCCAAATGATAGGGCAATCTGCGCTGTATTCCGGCCGATCATCGGCCAATAGGCTTTGATATGGTCGAAATTGTCGAGGTAGATCCGACTGATTGCATAATTGCGCAAGTCCTCAATTACTGAGACTTCTTTCAGATGCGATAAAGCATTGCCTTGGTTACGAAATTTCAGCGGAATAAAAGTTTGAAATCCTCCAGTCCTATCCTGCAAATTTCTCAATTGGTCCAAGTGATCTACCCTGTGAAAATAGTTTTCGATATGTCCATAGAGCATCGTAGCATTTGATCTGCCGCCTAGCTCGTGCCAAACTTCATGTATTCTTAGCCACTCGTCGCCTGAGCATTTGCCACCGGCTATCTGATCTCTTATTTCCGGATGGAATATTTCAGCCCCTCCTCCGGGCATACTGTCTAGACCAGCTTCCTTCATTAGTGCCATCCCTTCTTCATAGGAAATCTTGGCTTTTTTGAAGATGTAGTGATATTCAACAGGTGTCAATGCCTTAACATGTAGGTCGGGGCGATGAGCTTTGATCTGGCGGAAGAGTTCCTGGTAAAATGCTACGTCGTACTGAGGTAAAACCCCTCCAACGATATGCACTTCAGTAACAGGCTGCTCATCATACGACTTCACAATGTTCATTATGTCATCGAGGCTGTATTCCCAGCCCTCTGAGCGTTGTTTGATGAGTCTTGAATAAGAACAAAAGGAACAAGTGTACAAACAGACATTTGTCGGTTCGATATGGAAGTTGCGATTGAAATAGGTCTTATCACCGTGCTTTTGTTCACGAATAAAATTTGCCATAAACCCTAACATTCCTAGGTCAGCTTGTTCAAACAGGATCAAACCATCAGCCGGGCTGATACGCTGATTTGACATCACT
>JBDSUZ010000046.1:0-18795 GCA_039927395.1 Saprospiraceae bacterium
CCAACCACACCACCAAGACAAGCGGCAAAGAGAATTCGGTCGATAAAGTCCCAGGTTTCAATCTGCATTGCTAAATGTAAGAGGATTGTATCAGAATTTTATTTCCACGAATCGAAATCCCTCATTAGAGGGACTAAAATCTTGACTTGAGATCAGGACTTTAACTCAGGCGAAGCAGCGACCTCAGGCCTATCAAAGATCTCTTCATTGATGATGACAAAATCAGGTACAATCATCATTTTTTTGACACCGAGGTATATCACATAGAGGGCAATTGCCATGAAGACATGTGCGAGATCGAGGTAGTTGAACCATTTGTGTGGGCTTAATTTCAACACATGCACCAATCCCATAATGACAGCGACACCAATGCCATATTGAACGAGCCTGCTCCCGCGATCGCGAGATTTTATATAGACTAGAGTTTCGAAACTGAATACGATCAGCAGCAAGCCGTAGATGACGTGCATTTCGACATACTTAAATTCTAGTGTGATAAGTGTTATGATCACAAAAAATGCGATTTCAAAGATATTGAACCAGCTTATGAATCGACCTAAACGAGGCCTGAAATAGGGATTGGCATGCATAATTGCTGCCCGCTCGGCAAATCCGATGGCAATCATGCTCGAAAGCCAACCCGGCAGTTTCCAAGCAATTGAAATCCGGTCAAGAAATGCGTGACCAAACCATCCGCCGAGAAAGGTGGTGATCGACATAACCAAAAAGAATATAGCATAGAGCCTGATAAAAGGGGCTTGGCCCTTCATCGTATTTTTAAGCTTAAAAAAGCAATACAGACAAACAGCTGATACAATCAGGTCTGTCAACACTGCCATTGGCTCCAATATATGGATGCCCATGATGTCAATAAATGTATCTCTTACATTGGGATCGGAAGACATAAAAAAAGGAGTTTGCCGCCTGGAATTGAACTAAGTGGTGCCATTGCGAGTAGCTGGCGACGCTGTTAAAATACGTTGCTTTTTACTTAGTTTACTTTTTATTCAAATTGATTACCTACTTTAACTCCAAATTATCCAATATGTTGAGAAAGGGGATTTATGTTGTCATCATTCTGTTTGTCCTCATACAGGTATTCAGACCGGTCAAGAACATTAGTGCAGAGGTCAGTACTGCCGATATTCGCAACCACAGCGATGATACGGTCGCATTGAAAATCATTTCACGTGCCTGTTTTGACTGTCATAGCAATCATACTCTTTACCCTTGGTATGCTGAATTTCAGCCCACAGCTTGGTATCTTCAAAATCACGTCATCAATGGGAAGAAGCGTCTCAATTTCTCCGAATTTGGGACTTACACTCCAAAAAAAGCAGCAGATAAACTTGAAGAAATAGTCGAAGAGATCAAAAAAGGAGAGATGCCACTAAAGAGTTACAGATTGATTCATAGCGAGTCCCGTCTTACCGATAAAGAACAACAGATTGTGGTCAAATGGGCCGAAAATATGAGGAGCAAATATCCTGAATCTTCGAAATAAGAAACTTGGAACTATTTTTCCAAGCCAATCCTCTTGGGCTGGAATACATATAGTAGGCCAGCGACTGATGAAATAAGTGAAATAAGGTAAAACCACAAGCTGACCCAAACAGCTATTTGCGTATCGAGGCCAAAGTACTGAGCACCATACAGAAATACCAATTCTCTGGCTCCCAGGCCACCTAGAGTCAGGGGAAGCACAGCGAACGCTGAGGAAACAAGGAATAGAAAGAAGTACGCTTGGAAATTGGCATTAACGTGTACGCTCAACAACAAACAGGCCATAGCTCCAACTTGGATCAACTGAACGACAATTCCCAATAGGTTTGTGGGTAAGATACAGGATTGAAATCGCGGAAATAGCAGTTTCAGTCCAAGGAAATAAGCTAAAATAAATGCTAAAGTCAGTGCCAAAATCCATAGGTCAGGAACGGGAAATCCTGGAACATTTAGCGCAAATAACCCTGCTATAAGCAACAAAGCTGCCAGTCCACTGATACGGTCGAGGAGAATAGCCTGGAAGCCAATTTTTGTAGATAACTTAAGGTGCTTATTGAGCCACCAGATTTTGTAGCCATCGCCTCCTATCCCTCCTGGAAGGAATAAGTTGTAAAACATGCCTAACCAATACAAGCGCAAGTTGACAATTTCGCGTAGTCGCAGATCAATGGCTTTGAAATAGAAATTGAGGCGAAAGGAAGAGACGATCTTGGACAAGATGTACAAAGTCAAGGCTGGAATCATCCAAATAAATGAAGTGATTTTCCAGGCGGATTTGATTTCAACGAAGTCGATCTTGCGAAATACCCAGTAAAGAGCAATTGCAGAAATAAGGACTTTGAACAATGCTTTAATCCAGCGCATGCACCTTTTCTATTCCTCCACTATAGATATGTCGAACTTGATAAGTGGTCTTATTCGTTGATTCAAAATAGGTCCTGATTACGACTTCCGCAAGTATTCCGATCGTGATAAGTTGGATGCCACCTAATAGAAATATCACTCCCACTATTAACATTGGCTTACCCCAAATGTCATGGCCCATGATCTTCAATATGAGTAGGTAGATGTTGACCATAACACCAATAGAAAATAACACAAATCCGATCCCACCAAACAGGTGAATGGGCTTCTGTAGGTATTTCCTGAAGAATACCATCAGCATCAGGTCGGAGATTACTTTGAAGGTCCTGTTGATTCCATATTTTGATTCTCCGAACTGCCGTGCATGATGTTTGACTGGAACTTGCGTGATTCTAGCGCCTTGCAATGCTGCCAAGACGGGGATGAAGCGATGCAATTCACCATAGAGGCCGAGGTTTTCTGCGATTTCCTTGCGGAAAATCTTTAGCGTACAACCAAAATCGCGGATGTAGACTCCTGTTGATCTGCGAATGATTGAATTGGCTATTTGGCTAGGTATTTTGCGGAGAAACATTCCGTCTTTTCTATTCTTGCGCTCGCCGGCGACAACGTCCCACTTTTCTGCTTTTAGCTTTTCGAGCATGGCCGGTATATCGGTCGGATCATTTTGCAAGTCCCCGTCGAGTAGAGCAATGAATTTGCCATTTGCATGCTCGATTCCCGCATTCATGGCCGTACTTTGGCCGTAATTCTTGCGCAATTCGATCAAGCGAATGCGATCCCAACTATGATCGATGATTTCCTGAATGGTCCCATCACTAGAGCCATCATCGACAAACACTACTTCGTAATCGATGTCTTGCAAGGCATTTCGCAAGGCGATCAGCAGTGGTTGAATATTTTCACGTTCGTTCATCACCGTGATGACAACGGATAATTCCCGCATGTTCAGCTATTTTATGCAAAGGTAAGAAAAGGGCAGGCATTGGCTCACTAATGAAATGGCAATACTGCCCCCATTGGATGAGGACTATTCTATTAGATGCTGCCCTTTGTACCATTCATAGAATACAGTGAGACCTTGCTCAATACTAGTTTGGGGAACGAATCCAAGAAGTGCTTTTGCTTTGGAGATGTCGGCATAAGTCACGGGTACATCACCAGCCTGCAATGGTTGTTGATTGATTATCGCCTTTTTGCCCAAGGTTTTTTCAATTTGCGCAATCAGTTTATGCAGTTCGATCACATCGTGATTGCCCAAGTTGATCAGCTCATATTCGCTCTGATCATATACCATGGCTGCTCTAATGCCTTGAATTATGTCATCGACAAAAGTATAGTCACGCGATGTACTGCCATCGCCAAACATAACAATGGGTTGCTCATGCAGGATTTGATCAACAAATTTGTGAATGGCAAGATCCGGTCTCTGTCTTGGGCCATAAACGGTAAAAAAACGCAGGCCAATGAACCTAATCCCGAACAAATGGCTGTATACATGCCCTAGCATCTCGCAGGAGAGTTTGGTCGAGGCGTATGGGCTGATGGGCATCAATGGCTCCTTTTCTTGCCATGGAATGGCTGGATTGACTCCATACACGCTACTTGAGGAAGCAAACACAAATTGCCGAACATGAAGTTTACGAGCAAGCTCGAGCAGGTATTGAGTCGCTTCTACATTGGATTTCTGATAGGCGATTGGATCTTCGATACTTGGTCGCACGCCGGCCTTAGCGGCCAAATGAACGATGCCATTTAACTTATATTTCTCAAGTTGCTGGTAAGATGCGGGCTCTCTTAGATCCAATTCGAGGAATGTCACTTGCGGTGAATTCTTCCAGGCAGCCATATTGGATTCCTTTGTCTGCCGGGAATAGAAGGGATCGAAATTGTCAACTGCAATTAGTTTGATTCCAGGAGACTGTAACAGACGATCCATCAGGTGACTTCCAATGAAGCCTGAGGCACCTGTGATCAGCCAGGTTTGATGACTGAAATTAGTTTGCTGAAATTCGGAGCTCATGTATGCAGTTAAGGCAGCAAAAGTAATGAATTCCTGCTGCTGTTAAGAACGCAGCTCGGCGCTATGATCAATATTGAGATTGGGATGGATTTCCTTTTCGCCTAATGCTGATGGAAAATCAACATTGGTAGATGGGAGTGAAGAACCATTTTACGCGTTACACTTGGCTCAAGAATTTTTTCGAAGAATGTCCTCCTGCGAGTGGTCATCACCAATAAATCGGTATTCTGAGCAGTCAGATAATGATCTAAGCCAGCAATTACGCTTACATCATCGTGCGAAATGAATTGAAATTGGTCCTTGCCGAATTCCTCAATTATTCGCTGAATCTGTGGTTCATCTGCAAAGATATCTGGCTGGATTTGTTGCGTCGTATTGATCTTAACGATATCAATTCTGGAATTGAACAGTTTAGCGATTATCAATAGATCGGTTAGTGCCGGCAGATCATCCGCTTCGAACTGGCTAGCATAAGCGATATGATCAAATGAGCGATATTCTGCGTCGGATGGTATCAACATCACTGGACAATGGCTTTCCTGTACAACTGTGGAAGCGTTGCTTCCCATCAATTTACCGATCAGTCCTGCGGCTCCCGTCGTGCCCATCACGATCATGTCGGCCTTAATGGAGTCAGCTTTTTCGACAATTTCTGACGCTACAAATCCAGGAATGCTTTCGAATTTAACAGCTATGCCTTCAGCTTTCAATGCATTTGATAACATCTTCAATTGCTCATTTGAAGTATTTTCCATATCGGTCATCAATTCTGCAGCCATACCTGGGGGCATCTGAGGATCGATCACGGGAGGCCCGTATACGTGAAACAACTGAATGGAAGCCTTTCCGGCCTTGCAAATTGACACTGCAAATTCGAGGGCGTTATTGGCAGTATCTGAAAAATCTGTTGGAAAAAGAATGGTTTTCATTCAAGGTATTTTTGGGGTTCGCATCTGTATTACAGTATGCAACAACAATGTAATGCAATCGAACTAAATGCAAGGCTTACTCAACATTAATATACAGACAATTCTACAAATTGATTTAACACATTGACACGCAGTAGCCTTCAAATGCTCCAATTAGAGAGTTCTACTTATATAATCCTCTATCTTTTTGTACAAATGCAGGCGATCTTTGCCCAAAACATTATGCTTGTGATTGTAATAAGGATAGTAGTCTAGTATTACTCCCTTAGCTACAGAAGTATTGAGTAGTGTTGCGCTGTGCTCCGGTACGACGGTGTCGTCTTCCTGTCCTTGTATGATCAGAAGTTTGCCCTTCAGCTGTGTAATGTATTGATTCAAGTTAGATTTCTTGTAGCCTTCAGGATTGGTCTGAGGAGTATCCATATATCGCTCGGTGTACATGATCTCATACATACTCCAATCGATCACTGGACCACCTGCTACACCCACTTTGAATGTGCCTGGTTGTCGCAACATCATCGAAGTGGTCATAAATCCTCCGTAGCTCCATCCGAAGCATGCCATTCGATCTTGATCGACATAAGATTGTTCTTTGAGCCATTTGACACCAGCCAATTGATCTTGCATTTCGACTTCTCCCAGTTGTCTGAAAGTTGCCTGCTCAAATGCAAGACTTCTGCCACCTGATCCGCGATTGTCGATCGTAAATACCAGATAACCCTGTGAAGCCATATAATGCAAAAACATATCAGCTCCACCAAGCCAAGCATCTTGGATCAACTGTACGTGAGGACCACCGTATACATATACCAAAACCGGATATTTCTTTGAGGGATCGAAACCAAGTGGTTTGATCAATCTTGCATATAGATCGGTAGTGTTATCTGTTGATTTGATTGTGAAAACCGACATTTCGCCAGTCTTGTAGTCGACTAAGGGGTTTTTGTGCTCTAGGATGGTAAAGCTAGTTTTGCCTGATTTTGTCTCCAATATTTGGCTCTTGCCTGGATCATTAAATCCTGAATATGAGTCATATACATATTTGCCACTTGGGCTAAATTTGAACTGATGTGTACCAGTATTGCCAGTCAAAGACGTCAATGTTCCTTTCTTGAGATCGAGGATATTGCATTGATTACCCATCGGATTGCCATTGGATGTCAACAAATACAATTTGCTCTTGTCAGTGCTAAAGCCAAGAATATCCTCCACGTTCCAGTCACCTTTTGTCATTGCCTTGATAAGCGTACCGCTAGTGTCGTATTGGTATAGATGCTGATAATTATCTCTTTCACTAAACCAGAGGAATTTGCCATTGTCACCAGGAAGGAACACAGGTCCGTGCTCAGGTTCGACATATTTATCGCTTTTTTCTTCGAATAGAGTCTTTTCATAGGCGCCAGTTTCACCTGAATAGCGGCGCAATTGCATCACATTTTGATCTCTGTTGATCACTGCCACATAGACGTATTTGTTATCAGGGCTCCAGGTGATATTTGTCAAATATTGCTCAGATCCGGCTTAAGTTTTGAGGTAAATTACTGATTTTGTTATGGCATTTGCGATTCCTACAGTGACGATTTGGCTTTTGTCACCGGCCATCGGATATTTCATCATATTGCTCTTAGCTGGCTTATTGCGGTAATCGATATGAGGGTAATCATTTACATTGGATTGATCGATCCGATAAAATGCCAGCTTATTTCCGTCAGGGGACCAAAATGTACCTTTAACTATTCCGAATTCTGAACGGTGGGCAGCTTCGCCGTATACGATCTGATAATCACCATCGGTACTTACTTGCCATGACAGTGTATCAGGTGCTTTGACAATATAGAGGTTGCCAGATTTGGTGTAGGCGACATTTCCAGTCGCCGAGATATCAGAATTATCAGCACCTTCAGGGCGCCAGGATTTGCGCATGAGCATATTTGCCTTGGCATCGAGTGTATAAGTTGCCGAACCACGCGTAAAAGCCCATTCTGCATTCTTTGCAAAAGTAATCGGAGGCAATAAGGCAAAAGTATCCTGCTGATTGCTTCGCAGTTGACTGTTGAAAGCGTTAAGCGTCAGAAACTCGGCGACTACTCTGTCCTTTTTTGTGAAGTCAAGCTTCTGAAAAGCCTTTTTGTCGCGGTCGTAGTAGACAAAAATGTCCTGATCGGCCAACCATTGGCCTTGTTCGACTCTTTTCAAACGCAAGGCAGGATTGGTTACATCGTCGATCGTTAGGGTTTTGCTCTGGCCAAAACTTGCGAATTGTGTCAGGCAACAAATGACCATAAAGGATAAAAGTCGGATGAGAAACATGGATCAGATATTTTTGCAAATGTACTTATCCTGATCAAAATATGACAAAAGCCGGTCAGTCGCTTTTGGTTGTCATGAGTGAAGATTGACTGCGGGGTCGGAAATGTAGGAAAGAGCAAAATTAAAAGCTAACTTGGGGAACATAAGCCAATCGCTTGTTGTGCTTAAATCCTAGCTCAATGATTGCCCGAAAAGGTCCCTCCATTTTCATTCAATTAATTGCATTTAGTGCTATTGTCCTGAATATTTCCTGCAAAGGAGATAATAGCAATACCAATTCAAGTCCATTATTTGTCGAGAAATCAGCCGAGGAAACGGGTCTTACCTTCAATAATGAACTTATCGAAGATCAGCAGATCAATATCGTCACATACGAATATCTATACAATGGTGGGGGAGTGGGCATTGCCGATATCAATAATGATGGCTTACCTGATATCCTATTTACAGGTACCAAATCCAAGAATAAATTATTTCTTAATAAAGGCAAGCTCAAATTCGAAGATATTTCAGAATCTGCAGGAATTGCGGATCATCTTGCATTTGGCACAGGAGTCACATTTGTTGACATAAATCAGGATGGATATCAGGATATCTATCTTTGTCAGACAGGATATTTCTCGAATGCTGCAAGGCGCAATTTGTTGTACATCAATCAGAAGAATAACACATTTGTCGAGCAAGCTCTTCAATATGGATTGGCTGACGAAAGCTATTCAAATCACGCCGTATTTTTTGATTATGACCGCGATGGCGATTTGGATTTATATTTAGCCAATCACCCAAGCGATTTTAAATATGCCAATTCACTGCTATTAAGTGATACCACGAAGCAATATGTTAGCGGGCGACTATATAAGAACAACGGTAATTTGACATTTACTGATGTATCTAAATTGGCCGGAATTGATCATAAAGCATATAGTTTTTGCGCAAATATTATTGATGTAAATAATGACTCTTGGCCCGACATTTATGTTTCAAATGACTATTTGCAACCGGATTTCCTTTTTGTGAATCAAAAGAATGGGACCTTTAAAGAGGAAATTGCCTCGCATTTTAAGCATACTTGTATGACCAGTATGGGCAATGCAATTGGAGATGTTAACAACGATGGATTGATGGATGTGATGACACTCGATATGATGCCTGCTGATAATTATCGCAAGAAAGTATTGAGTGCGGCAATTCCTTACGACTCTTATCTACAGACATTGCAAGTGGGATATCTCAATCAGTTTCCTCACAATTGTTTGCAATTGAACAGAGGTGGTGGCAATTACAGTGAAATCGCTGCACTGTCCAATATCCATGAAACTGACTGGAGTTGGGGCTGTGGATTGGTTGATTTGGACCTCGACGGATATCAAGATATTTTTGTCACAAATGGTTATTTGCGAGATATTACAAATCAAGATTTCCAACGATATTATCTCGATTCGATCAAGAAAAGTAATATCAAATTGATGTTTGATCAATTGATGTCGGCTGTACCGAAAACTCCGCTGTTAAATGTCGTATTTAAGAATAATCAAGATTTATCCTTTACCAATAAAAGTAAAGATTGGGGAATAGTAAGTCCCACCTACGGCAATGGATTAGGCGAGGCAGATTTTGATCTTGACGGTGATATCGATGTAGTTGTAAATAATCTAAATGATTTTGCATCATTCTACGAAAACAAATCAATTGATCAGAATAGTAAATTGGTCTATTATAAAGTAAAATTGGAAGCGCCAAGTCCTAATCGTGATGGAATAGGAGCCAACGTTCAAATGACCAGTTCCAAAGGATTGCAAATGCAAGCAGTACGCAGCACGAGCAGCATTTTTTCGTCTTCAGCTTCACCACTTAGTTTTGGAATGAATGAAGATAAATCAGAAGTAAGTATTCAGGTATTCTGGCCTGACGGAAAGATAGAATCGTATGACAAATTGGAACGTAATAAGTTAAATATCCTGAGCAAAGGGAAAGGAGTGGCATATGATGCACCACCATCAAAGCCTAATATTTTTCAAGAGATCACCGACCAATCAGGATTGGATTTTGTCCATAAGGAAAATGCGTTTCTCGATTTTAAAGAAACACCTACTATTTCACAGAAATTTTCGATTGAAGGGCCTGCATTAGCAGCTGGTGATGTGAATGCAGATAGACTTGAAGATATATTTCTGGGAGGAGCCTCTGGTCAATCAGCTGCTTTGTATCTGCAAAATAGTCCTGGAAGCTTCCAGAGATCAGCATCTAATCCATGGGCTCAAAATGCTTTGCAGGAAGATGTGAGTGCGACCTTCTTTGATATCGACAATGACAAAGACCTTGATCTATATGTTGTTTGTGGCGGAAGTGAATGGACTGCCGGTAGTGCGCAATATCAGGATCGATTGTATATAAATGACAGTAGAGGCAATTTCGCCGCTGCAACTATACCACAGGAGGGTAATTCAGGTTCATGTGTCGTGTCGGGAGACCTCGACAATGATGGGGACCTCGACCTTTTCGTAGGTTCCAGACTTGTGCCGGGTTCATATCCCAAGGCTGCAGCTAGTATGATACTTATTAACGATCACGGAAAATTGATCAATGCTACCAAAACATGGGCTCCTTTCCTAGATACATTGGGGATGGTGACCTCTGCTGTGATGGCTGATATCGACGGAGATAAGCGATTAGATCTGATGATTGTTGGTCAATGGATGGCACCTACATTTCTCAAAAACACGGGAAAGTCCTTGGTGAAACCATCAGCAAGCACGGGACTTGAGCATGAAACTGGATGGTGGTATTCTGTAGCGGGCAACGATGTGGATAATGATGGTGATATTGATTTCGTGGCTGGGAATATGGGTGTCAACAGTCGATTGAAAGCAAGTGCCAAAGAACCAGCGAGTATATATGCTGCCGATTGGGATGACAACGGCACATTTGACCCATTGCTTTGCTATTATATAGATGGTAAGAGCTATCCGCTACACAACAGGGATCAACTTACTGATCAGATCCGTCCTTTGCGCAAGAAATTCCTTCGATATGCTATGTATGGCAACGCTGGCATTGAAGATATATTCACTAAAGCGGAACTCGATAAAGCCTTGGTATTGAAAGCACAGAATTTCCATACCTCATTTATTGAAAATCTGGGCAAAGGAAAATTCAAAATTCATGCCCTGCCTGCCCTAGCTCAAATATCGCCTGTCAAAGGCATTTGCTTTCAAGACCTCAATGGAGACAAACTATCAGACATTATTCTGAGCGGCAATGGCTATGAAATTGACTATGAAACTGGTCGTTTTGATGCTGCTAAGGGACTAGTTTTGATCAACAAGGGCAAAGGAAATTGGGAACTGCGAGATAATACAGGGTTAAATGCAGATCGCGACAGTAGGACTTCGCTCGTGATTGGTACCGAAGCCGGTAAAAGGCTCTTTATTCTAGCAAATAATAACAGCAGACCTCAGGTTTATGGATTTTGAACAAGAGTTGTGATCTTTCGTCACTACCTCCACGTTTTGTTTTTGACATGGAGTCATTTCCAATTGTAGCACAATGAGGCAATTAGATATTAAGTATATTTGCTCAACTAATCAAGTCAGGCATATGTCATTTAGAAGTTTATTCTTTCCCCTTCTCGCTTGCTTGTTGTTAGGTGCTGTCGCATGCAAAAAGGAGAAAGCTGTTGTACTGGATGATGCGCAGTGGATACGCGATTGCAATAAGAAGCTAACAGATGTCATCGTCGTAGACATCTTTACACCACCGGTTGCAAGTAGAATGTATCCATATGCCAATGTCGCTGCATGGGAAGTATTGGTGCAATTCAACAAGGGCTATAAATCTATGTCTGGTCAATTGCGTGGCCTGGATTCGATTCCACAAAAGCCAGACAAAAACAATATCGATGGTCTTTTGGCAGCCAGCATCGCATTTTCGACTGTAGGACAAAAAGCTATTTACTCTGAGTTTGAATTTGATGATTTCATGAAACAACTTCAAGATCGCGCAGCAAAAGCGGGTTTGTCAGAGGAAAGTATCGCAGAGTCAGTGGAATTTGGTAAGAAAGTGGCTTCGAGAATACTCTGCTGGCAAGGCAAAGATCAATTCAAAGAAACCCGAGCCATGGCCCGATACACAGTTAGCAATGATGCAGCAAAATGGCGTCCTACACCAACGGAATATATGGAAGCAATCGAGCCAAATTGGGGGACAATGAGGTCAATGACGCTGGATTCTGCGTCGCAATTCTCCAAGCGAATTCCAGTTGATTACGATGATACCAACAGCAAAATGTTTGAAGAAATGGCCAAACACACTAAAGAGGCCAATGATACTCTAACTGCTGAACACACAGAAATGGCCCTATTCTGGGATGACAATCCCGCGGTCGTGCAAAATGTCGGCCACCTTAAGATGGTCAATAAGAAGACAACGCCTCCAGGGCATTGGATGAATATAGTGGGTCAACTGACTCGTGATAAAGGACTGAAATTAATGCCAACGGCTGAAGCATATTTACTTGCTTCAATAGCCGTATTCGATGGCGTCATCTCATGTTGGTACGAAAAGTATAAGACGGAAACAATACGGCCAGTTACTTATATCAACGAAAGGATGGACAAGAGCTGGCGCCCAGTATTACAAACGCCGCCATTTCCCGAGTTTATAAGTGGGCATAGCGTGATCTCTGCCGCAGCTACCACAGTACTTAGCAATCTACTAGGCGGTTCTTTGGCATTTTCTGATTCTACGCAAGTCGAATATGGACTGGGTATAAGATCATTTCCAAACTTAAGTTCTGCTGCAAGGGAGGCCGGTATTTCACGAGTTTATGGCGGCATACATTTCAAGCCCGCGATAGACTCCGGTCTGGACATGGGAAATTCAGTTGGAGATTATGTACTCACCAAGATCAAGACGAAATAAATCGATTTCAATTCATCACATTTTTGCTTTGATATGATTGCTATTAATTCAAAATTGAGTGTAGTATTACTCTCCTTGTTTTGTATCCTCGCTTGCAATAAAAAGGGTTCTGAGGAAGGAACACTATTTATCGAAAGACACGCAAAAGATACAGGAATAGATTTTGCGAATTCAATTCAGGAAGATAGCCGGATCAATATCTACAATTACGAGTATTTATACAATGGCGGAGGAGTTGGTGTTGGCGATATCAACAATGACGGTTTGCCCGATATATTCCTGACAAGTACGCTAGGCTCTAACAAATTATATTTGAATAAAGGAGGTCTAAAATTTGAAGATATTACTAAGTCAGCCGGCGTCGGATTACATATAAGCTTCAGCACTGGTGTTACGATGATTGATATCAATCAGGATGGATATTTAGACATATATGTTTGTCAGACAGGTATTTACCAGCCGGAGGACCGAAGGAATATGTTATACATAAATCAAAAAGACAATACATTTAAGAATGAGGCGCAAGCATATGGATTAGATGACGCAAGTTTTTCCAATCACGCTACATTTTTTGACTATGATCATGATGGGGATCTCGATATGTATTTGGTCAATCACCCCTTGGATTTTAAATATGCCAACACCGTAATACTCGCCGTCGATACCGTCAAGCAATATTCAACCAATATGCTTTATAGGAATAATGGAAATAACACATTTACAAATGTAAGTGCAGCAGCAGGAGTTGATAAGAAAGCTTATAGTTTCTGTGCATCCGTTATAGATGTCAATAATGATGGTTGGGAAGATGTATTTGTTTCTAATGATTATCTCATGGGCGATTTTCTGATGATTAATCAGAAGGATGGCACATTCAAAGAATCGATCCAATCATATATGAAGCATTCGAGTTGGCACTCGATGGGCAATGCAATTACAGATGTCAACAACGATGGAGATCTTGATATTTACATTCTCGACATGGTCGCCGAGGACAATTATCGTCAGAAAATGCTTGGTGGAATGCCTGGATACGACGGCTATTTGGCGGCACTGAAGTATGGCTATCAGAATCAATATCTGGAGAATTGCCTTCAGTTGAATCGTGGCGATGGAACATTTAGTGAAGTAGGACAACTAGCAGGCATTGCTCAGACGGATTGGAGTTGGGCACCAGTATTTGCCGATTTTGATAAAGATGGTAATAAAGATGTGATCGTATCAAATGGCTATATGCGGGACGTGACCAATATGGATTACGCTCGTTATTACCTTGATTCAATTAAAGCTTCAGGAAATAAAGATTTGGGCAAAATATTGCAAAGTATTCCGCAGACCCCGCTATTGAACTATATGTATCAAAATCAGGGAAATCTCAAATTTGTAAATAAATCAAAAGAATGGGGGATCACTACTCCCACATTTAGCAATGGTACGATTGTCGCAGATCTTGATGGCGACGGAGATGAAGATGTCATCATGAATAATGTCAATACACCGGTTATTATTTATGAAAATCAGGCAAGCAAACTGCGGAAAGACAATGATTATATTTCAATACAATTGGAAGGGACTAGCCCTAATAAGCAGGGCTTAGGTGCCTTGATAACAATTACCACAGATTCGTTTGTACAAGCAGATCAGATTACCTGCACACATTCATATTACTCATCTGGCGAACCGAAAGTATATTTTGGTTTGGGCAAAAACAACAAGATCAAGGATGTGACGGTCAGATGGCCTGGCGGCAAATTGGAGCAGTTTGAAGATTTGCGCAAGAACAAATTGAATACGCTTGAATTCGGTAAGGGCAAGATGATTCCAAAGGAAGTTCCAGCCAAGCCGATGTTTGAAGATGTAAGCAAGGTCTCAGGCATTGCATTTGTACATCATGAGAATGAATTTATAGACTTCAAAGAGAATCCAACAATATCGCAGAAATTCTCAATTGAGGGTCCTGCCATGGCCACTGGCGATGTCAATGGTGATGGTTTGACTGATGTGTACTTGGGGGGGGCAAAAGATCAGGCTGCAGTCTTATATGTGCAGAGCAATACTGGGCAATTTAGCATAGTATCACAACCCGCATTTGCCAATGATGCATCATTTGAGGACGTAGGCGCTGCATTTTTCGATGTAGATAAAGATGGCGACCTCGATTTGTATGTTGCCAGTGGAGGAGCGGAGTGGGAGGCAGGAAACGCCAAATATCAAGATCGCCAATACCTCAACAATGGAAAAGGAATTTTTCAATCGACAAATTTGCCAATAGAAACCAATAGCGGTTCGTGTGTGGTGCCTGGAGATATCGATGGCGATGGCGACATGGATTTATTTGTAGGAGGTCGGGTACTTCCAGGCAAATATCCAATGCCCGCAACAAGCATAATATGGATTAATGAAAATGGGAAATTAGTCAACAAGACAGATACATGGTGCCCTGCACTTAAAGATATAGGGCTGCTGACATCAGCCGTATGGCAAGATCTGAACAATGACAAAAAACCTGATCTGATCCTCAGCGGTCAGTGGATGCCAATTAAGATATTTTACAATACTGGGACAAGCCTCCAAATAGATACAAAAGCCAATGGTCTCGAAAAATCAGACGGATGGTGGTACTCGCTAGCCTCAGCTGATATGGACGGTGATGGTGACATGGATCTCATAGCAGGAAATATGGGGCTCAATAGTAGAATCAAAGCGAAAGTAGATGAGCCAGCTTGTGTGTACGGCTACGACTGGGACGAAAACGGGACCATGGACCCGATTATGTGCATTTTCTACCAAGGAGTTAGCCATCCTATTCACAATCGCGATCAACTCACTGATCAAGTGCGCAGTTTGCGCAAGAAGTTGTTGCGCTATCAAACCTATGCAAATGCAACAATGCAGGACATATTTCCTAAAGAGCAATTGGACAAAGCGCTGGTACTTAATGCGTTCACATTTGCCACTACTTATTTTGAAAATAAGGGAAATGGCGTATTTTTCAAGCATGAATTGCCTGTAGAATGTCAATTTGCGCCCGTCAAAAGTATTCAGATTACTGATGTCAACCAGGATAAACATCTTGACGTGATCATGGTCGGCAATGGTTACGAAATCGAATATGAAACGGGCCGCTACGACGCCAGTCAAGGAGTTGTGCTTCTAGGAGATGGCAAAGGTGGCTTCAAATCTCTGCGAAAAAGCGGATTGAAGGCTGACCTCGATGCCCGTCATGCTGAGATTATTACTGGTGCTGGCGGCAACAAGCGATTGCTTGTTGGCAACAATAATGCAGGTATTCAAATGTTTGCCTACTAAGCTCATACACCAGATTTTCTGAACTCTATCGAAATATCAACTCTTAGGTATAAGGGCTGGCGGAGATTTAGTCTCCATTGGAGTTTTTTATTGCATTTAGTATATTGTGGTGTTTCTCAATCTCCTCAATACCATTATATGCCTCTTCGTTCCCTGTATTGCCTTCTCTTACTTGTTTGCCTTACTTCAACAATCAATGCGCAAGACTCCAAACTAATCCAGCTAGGCGATGTCGGCAAGGTCAGTTTAAGTGCTAAAGAAATTTTGCTTCAAACGGAGCAGGGATCAATTTCCATTATTCCTTATGATTCAGATATTGTCCGAATACAAATAGCTCAAGCAGGCAAGAAGAACAACTTGTCATATGGCGTAATCGGTGAGCCTAAAGGAACATTTACAGATTGGAATCAAAGTAAAACTGAAATTACCGCAAGCACAGGTGATCTCAAATTGCGCATTTCCAAATCACCTTATCAACTCAGGGTCTGGAATAAAGCTGGCAAACTCATAGTCGAGGACGACACACTAGGTACGACATGGCAAGGGACCGAAGTGATGGCTTACAAGAAGATGCATCCAACAGAGAGGTTCATTGGCCTAGGCGAGAAAACCGGTCATTTGGACAGAAAAGGATCATTCTACGAAAACTGGAATACAGATGATTTTGGCTATGAAGCAGAGGCCGACCCACTCTATGCCACGATTCCTTTCTTTGTAGGCCTCCGCGATTCTGCTACTTATGGCATTTTTCTGGACAATACCTATCGCTCTTATTTCAGCTTTGCGGCATCAACTGACAACACTTGCTACCATTTTGGCGCCGCCGATGGAGCGCTGGATTATTACATATTTGGCGCATCTGATGTCAGCAAGATCATCGAAGACTACACATGGCTCACAGGTCGCATGAGCATGCCTCCAAAATGGAGTTTGGGCTATCAACAATGCAGATACAGCTATTATCCCGACACCGAAGTGTTGGCAATTGCTAAGACATTTCGCGAAAAGAAGATTCCAGCCGATGTGATCTACCTCGACATTCACTATATGGATGCCTACAAGATTTTCACATTTCACCCTGAGCGTTTTTCTAAACCTAAAAGTTTAATGGATGAGCTCAAGGGCATGGGATTTAAAGTCGTGACAATCGTCGATCCAGGTATTAAAGTAGAAAAGGGTTATCACGCATTTGATGAATTGGCCGCAAATGGATACTACGCAAAATACCCAAATGGCAAGCCATACATCGGTTCAGTGTGGCCTGGACGCTGCTATTTTCCCGATTTTACCAATCCCGAAGGTCGTGCATGGTGGGGCAAGAGCTTCAAGACATTGACTGACGCAGGTGTCAGAGGATTTTGGAACGATATGAACGAGCCAGCTGCATGGGGTCAATATATTCCTGGAAGCCTAAACTTCAACTTTGAAGGTCAAGGAGCCAGCTACAAGAAGATCCACAACGTGTATGGCATGCAAATGTCAAGAGCGACGCTTGATGGCACCAAGAAATTGATGGGCGAACGCCCATTCATCTTGACGAGAGCTACATATTCCGGCGGACAGCGATACTCTGCAATCTGGACAGGCGACAACGTAGCTACTGACGAGCACATGTTGTTGGGTGTGCGTATGGTCAGCAGTCTTGGCCTGAGTGGATTTCCATTTGCAGGTTGCGATATAGCAGGCTTTGCTGGAGAACCTTCAGATGCCTTATATCTGCGATGGTTAAATATTGGAGTTTATACGCCATTATTCAGAGGTCACACCGCATATGACGGCAGAGATCATGAGCCTTGGAGCTTTGGAGAGACCAACGAGGAGATCGCGAAGAACCTCATTCGTCAGCGTTATGCTATGATGCCATACTTGTACAGTGCTATGTACACAGCTACGCAAAATGGCCTTCCAATTGTTCGTACACTTGCTATTCAGCAGCCATTTGATGCCATGGTTTATGACCTCGCCTACGAAAATGAATTTATGTTTGGCGACAATATTCTCGTGGCACCGGTGTCAAGCAAATCCAATGCCGTCAAGGTCTATTTCCCTGCCGGAGATTGGTACCATATGCAGACCGGCGAGATGTTTGCAGGCGGTCAGGTCAAACTTGTTGAGGCACCCATCGGTCAATTACCAGTATTTGTAAAAGGAGGAACAGTGACCCCAATGGTGACTCCTGGTGACTATGTCGAAGTACAAAGAGACACATTGCAATTGCATATTTACAAAGGCAAATCAGGAAGCAAATACGTATTCTACGAAGATGACGGCATTTCATACAAATACGAAGACAACAATATTGCCCTTCGAAATATCGATTTCAATGGCATGAATGACTTGAAAGTTGCCGCGCAAACGGGCTCATTTAATTCAAGTTATAAATACGCTGAGCTGGTTTTCCATGGCTTTGGTCCCGTCAAGAATCTAAGCGCAAATGGGAATAAGATTTCGGGTAAGAATGTAATTGCCTGGGGTAAGGGGGAGATGGATGTTAGGTGGGAAGAATAAGAAGAGTTTAGGGTACAGAGTTTAGGGTTCAGAGTTCAGAAATTGGCGTAGGACGTATGGCTTAAGGCCTATGGAAACAGCCAAATTCGATTGATTCAACTAAGCAACTAAACGACTAAACAGAGCGAAGCGATTCTTTCAAATCATCGAATCATCAAATCATCAAATCATCGGAGCGCAGCGATTGATTCGGCTAAACGACTCATCAAAAAGCGGCTTATGGCGTTGGGCGTTGGGAAACCGCCAAATTCGATTCATTCTCCTTCTCATCGAATCGTCGGAGCGCAGCGACGTTCAAAGTTGTCAAAACTGCCCGATTCTCCTAAACCTGGGAGTAAAGGGTGCTTCAGCTCAGCAGATCATCAGAGACGAGCGCAGCGAAAGCGTTTAATAGTGTGGCATGGAATTCATTTTTCCAAATTTGATCAG
>JBDSUZ010000047.1:0-4687 GCA_039927395.1 Saprospiraceae bacterium
GGACGCAATACGGTATTTGGCAAAAAAATATGGCATTGAATTAGAAGAAACCGGGGCTGATCCAATCTTTGATGCCGCCGAACAAGAAAAAGAAAGTCTATACCTCGTCAATCAGTTTGCAAGCCAGTTTTTTCAAAAACAATTGCTCGAAACGGACGAAGGTAAGAGTGTGGGGCTGTCCTATTTTAAAGACCGTGGCTACCGAGAGGACATGATTCAATTGTTTCAACTTGGATTTGCTCCAACTGATAGAACAGCTTTGGTGAAAGCCGCTACTGCAAAAGGCTATTCGATCGAGCTATTTCAAAGACTTGGATTGGTAAATAAATACGATCAGGATTTCTTCCACGATCGGATCATGTTTCCAATTCACAGCCCTAATGGTAAGATTGTAGCATTTGCTGGAAGGTATCTGCAGAAGACCGCCAACAGTCCCAAGTATATCAATTCACCAGAAACTGAGATTTACAATAAGTCTAAAGTGCTGTTTGGGATGTATTTTGCCAGAAATGCAATCCGCAAACAAAACAAAGTCTATCTCGTCGAGGGTTACACAGATGTGATCACTTTGTTCCAGGCAGGAATCGAAAATGTTGTGGCAAGCAGTGGAACTTCGCTAACAATTGAGCAGATCAGACTGATCCGTCGATATACGCACGATGTAACGATGCTTTACGATGGTGACAAAGCAGGTGTCAAAGCAGCGCTACGAGGTGTCGACCTCCTATTGCAAGAGGATCTCAACGTTCGTATCGTTCAATTACCCGAATCCGAGGACCCTGATTCCTATATCAGGAAATTTGGCGCTCAAGCATTTCATGATTACTCGGCAGCGGAGGAAAAAGACTTTGTCTTATTTAAGACAGGATTATTGCTGGAAGAGTCAGGAAATGATCCAATTCGCAAGACTCAGATGCTAAAGGATATTGTGTCGAGTATTGCTTTGATACCTGATACTATCAAGCGATCAGTCTATATAAAGGAATGTGCTCAACGTTTTGGCATATCGGAGAAGATATTTGTCGAAGAAACGCAGAAGGTAATTCGTCAACAAATTACACAAAAGAGACAGGGACAAATCCAGACAGCCTTGGACCAATCGCAAAGCGAGAAAGCACCAGAATCTTGGTCTGAATGGGACAAAAATCCGGATAAAGTTGTAATTGATGACGACTTTCAGGAACGCGATGTGGTGAGAGTTTTGATCAGTATGGGGCATTTGCCATATGACGCAGAAGCACAAATCTCTGTTGCGAGTTATATGTTGACTGAGTTGCAAGATCATCTAGATCAATTCAATAATAGCAATTACAGGTCACTGATCGAGCATTATGCCCAACTATTTGAGGAAGGAAATGCGACTCCAGAGAAATTAGTAAATGATGCCGATCCGATATTTAGCCAGATGGTCATCAATTTCATCACTTCACCGTATGAATACAGTGAAAATTGGGAAAAGAAATGGGAAATCTTCCTACAAAACCAATTGCCACCAGCTCAAAACCAGAAAGAAGAGGCAAAACAGGTGATCCTAAGGCTGCGTTTGCGTAAGATTATGAAGCTCATCAAGGAAAATCAAGAGATTTTGTCCAAGTCCAAGGACTTGGAGACTACCGAAATAGATCGTCACCTCAAGGCGCATCAAATGCTAGTGCAAATGAGAAATGAAGTCGCAAGCGAATTGAGCACGATTCTACTTTAATTTTGAACGTCAACATTGGCCGAGCTTTAAGTCCTCGGGCCAATGGGATTTGACATCTTCTCAAAATCGCAGGGCAAGTCCTAATCCATCAGATCCAGAATTTAGGTATAGAATCGCTTCATTCTTTTGAGAGAGTAAGTTCTGTTTTTTGAGCGTGCCTACGATGAATAAGGGAGCTCCCAATGCAATACATGAACCTCCCCCGACCAGAAGCCCAATACCCACAACTTCTAACAGAGAGTTGTTGGCCTCCGTTATTAAATTTACCGAAAAGCTGTCTGAATTCGGTTTTTTTCGTGAAGAAAAGAGAACTGCGCTTCCAGTGATCAAAATACCGCCTGAAATCAAAAAACTTCCTCCCACCTTCTGCATTTGAGTATACTTTTTCAAAAGAACTTCATCAGCTTGCCCAAACCAGTGTACTTCCTGGCCAACAACATGTATTAAAGGCATTTGATCACCTTTAGATTGGGACAGACATTGATTGGAAAACAGGAAGGAAAGAAAAATGAAACATAAAGCATTTGACATAACAATAATTTTTAATTGATAAAAGACAGATAAATAACAAGAAATTTTGAGGGTGAGCAGTGAGATTCCAAAAAGATTAGAAGGTCATAACCAAGCCAAGACTCTCTTTCTTAACTTGAAGATTGAGCGAAGTCGCTCTGGCTGCTTTCTTTATTTGTGCTTTTCCCATTGATCCTTTGATTATCAAAGGAATTCCAACGCACATACCTACCACGCCCATAGAAAGTACAGTATATGCTGGACCTTCGTTTAAAAAGGAAAGAAATTCATCATCATCAATTTGGCTCAAAATATTTACTCCCGCAGCCGTTACCAATCCACCGAGAGTCGTCAATGCAAAACCAGTCATTTGCATCCGATCAAATCGTTGATACCTTGGATCTAGACGATATTGAGTTGGAACATTTCTCAATTGCATGTCAGAGACAACAGGCGAGTTAGAACTAGCTCTGTAATCTAATTTAGAACTTTGAGATTCGTCAGCACTGAAGATCAGTTTAGATTGCGCCGTTAAGATTTGAGTGGAAAGAAACAAAACGATTAAAGCCAAAAATGCTTTGTACATGATAAAAATTTTAAGAATTAATAAAAACTAAAAAATCAAATTAACTATCGAATCAAATTATATATCGCAATGTATAGGCATTTTGCAATAAAAGCAATAGGCGCCGCAAATTATTTTTGCAACGCCTATCAAATATTTTATAAATAGCTGACCAATAACGACTTACTCTAGAAGGTCATAGCCAAGCCAAGACCATTTTTTCCAGATTTAAGGTAAACTGTGCTCTCAGAAGGTCTCAAATCCGGGTTACAGTACTTTCTCGACTTGCTAGCGCCAATAATGGTAAGAGGAATCCCCGCGCCTAAACCTGCAACTCCCAAAAGGATGCCACCAGCGCCTGCCGCGATCAATACATCACCATCAACATCAAGTTCAGAATCATCAATAGCGCCTACCACTACCAAGCCAACTCCACCCATGAAAAAAGCTCCTCCACCTATTAGTAAGGCAATGCCAACATTGCGCATCTTCTTATACTGCTTGCATTTGGCACCATAATCGGGATCGGCAATCTTGTTGAATAAAGGAGAAACATCAGATTTGTCAAGCATCACAGAAGTATTCGATGCGATAGATTGATTGTGATCGATGTTGTAACTCACAGTCAAATTTTGAGCTCCTACAGCATAGTGAAGCGCTACACAAATACAAAAGGAAAGGAAAGTTTTGAACATAATATTAGATTTCAGATTAGAACGTAGATTCGGTTCACTGATTGCGACCAATACAATCCAAATCTTCAAAAGCTTCAGTTAAACGGCTGACGAAGGTCTTTTCGGCTTCTCTCAACCATTTGCGTGGGTCATAATACTTCTTGTTTGGCTTGTCGTCTCCATCCGGATTTCCTATTTGCGCTTGCAAATAACCCATTTTGCCGTTGTAATATTGATGAATTCCCCACCAAAATGCCCATTGCATATCAGTATCGATATTCATTTTGATCGCTCCGTATTGAATTGCTTCGCGGATTTCTTCTCTACTTGAGCCAGAACCTCCATGAAATACGAAATTGACAGGGTTTGCACTTTTCTTATGTTTCTCCTCAATGAAGGTTTGTGAATTCTTCAAGATAATAGGCTCAAGCTTGACATTTCCAGGCTTATAAACGCCATGCACGTTACCAAATGCAGCCGCAATGGTGAAATTTGGGCTTATTGCTGACAACTGCTCATAAGCATAGTTTACTTCTTCGGGCTGTGTGTATAGCTTAGAACTATCAACTCCAGAATTATCAACACCATCCTCTTCTCCCCCAGTCACTCCAAGTTCGATCTCCAGAGTCATTCCCATTTCGGACATCCTCTTAAAGTATTCCACACAGATCTCAAGATTTTCATGAATAGGTTCCTCAGAAAGATCCAACATATGACTGCTATAGAGCGGCACTCCATGCGTGGCGAAATGTTTTTCACCAGCATCAAGTAAACCATCTATCCAGGGTAGTAGATTCTTGGCGCAATGATCAGTATGCACGATCACAGGCACTCCGTAGGCTTCTGCCATGGTGTGAATATGCTGAGCACCGGAAATACCACCTAGAATCGCCGCTTTTTGATCGGTGTTGGACAATCCCCCACCAGCATAGAAGGACGCACCCCCATTGGAAAACTGAATAATGACCGGCGAATTCACCGCTCTAGCTGTTTCTAGCACTGCATTGACCGAATTTGTGCCAATTACGTTGACAGCAGGCAATGCAAAATTATTTTGGTTTGCGTAATTGAAGAGTTCTGTTACTTCATCACCGTGAAGGACCCCGGATCTAAATTTGCCAGCCATATTCTTTATTTTTTGTTGAATTTAATGAATCCCATTAGCCGCAAGATAGCGTTCAGCATCCAAAGCAGCCATACAACCTGTGCCCGCAGCAGTAACTGCTTGGCGATAGA
>JBDSUZ010000048.1:0-1816 GCA_039927395.1 Saprospiraceae bacterium
CAAAATCAAAGGTGACCATATCCATTTTGGAAAGCTTGCCGGCCAATTTGGTAGCATCCCAGACATCTACGTTTGCGGGGAACTGCCATACGATAATGGTAGTGGCAGCAATCATACCGAGCAGAATGATTGTCATCTGTTGCTTCTGAGTCTGAGCTACGGCCTTTGTCCCTCCGGAAATGGTGTACAAGATGGTTAGCCCACCCATGAGCAGACAAGTGATCTTAAGTGGCCATTCTAATACCGCCGATAGAATGATTGCAGGAGCATAGATGGTCAAGCCTGCTGATAATCCCCTTTGTACCAGAAACAAAATGGCTGTGAATACCCTTGTTCGTGAATCAAACCTTCCTTCCAAATACTCATATGCTGTATATACCTTCAGCTTGTAATAAATGGGAATGAAAAATATGCATAGAATGATCATAGCAATGGGCAATCCGAAATAGAATTGTACAAAGCGCATTCCATCATTATAGGCTTGGCCAGGCGTTGAGAGGAAAGTAATTGCTGAAGCCTGCGTTGCCATGATCGATAAACCAATCATCCACCAAGCCTGGTCCCTGTCGCCCAATAGGTAGCTCTCGGACGATTGAACTTTACGTGTTTTCCATATGCCGTATGACACTATGATTGTCAAAATTCCAACAAGCACTACCCAATCAATTATATTCATATTTTGGCTAGGCTTGCAAGTATTTTGAAGCTAAATATAGCAGGGCCCACAGTGCGAGGTTGACACCTATCACAAACCAATACAGTCTCTTCCATGTACCTAATATTGGTGGTTGAATTTCATCAACATTTGCCGGTATTTTGATTGGATCCATCTTTTTCTATTTTCCCAAAGACAGTAAATTGGCAAATAGCCTATAAGCTCCCGGCACACCAGCGGGTAACTCTCTAAACCAGGCGAGAGAGGAGTAAACATAATGTCCTTTTCCGACTTTGGCGACCAATAATCCTCCATTCGCCGCAGGCTCTCCTGGATCATTACACGCTAGAACCGCTTCATAAGCAGGATCCCATGTTTCGGGGAAGTATAAGCCTCTTTCCTGAACCCAACCGTCAAAATCTTTGCTGCTAATCTTGTTGGGTTGATTCAACACAATATGCTCGGGTAAAAGGAAAGTCATCGCGGCATTTTCATCAGTAACTCTAACGCGTGAAATCTTAAATGGAAATGGCCCCAGGTTTGGTGTTACCAGCTCTGCGCTAGTATTGTATTGTACGATTACCGTACCACCTGCCGTAGCATACGCTATCAAGTCAGCTTGCTTATACTTTAGTTGGGTCACCGTATTATATGCTCGGATCCCGACGATCACGGCGTCGTAATTCTTCAAAGTAGCCTGATTAAGTTGATCCGCGCCAAGTACATCGACTTGGTATCCTATTTGACGTAAATATTGAGGCATTTCATCGCCGGCACCCATCACATATGCAAGTCGTTCGCCTTTCTTCTTTAGACTAAGCCTTACTATTTTGGCTTTAGCTTCGACCAGGATATTTTGTTCAGTGATATGTGGGTATGCAATCTTTGTTCGATCGAAAGAGTATGTTCCGCTGACATCGATTCCTTCAGCGTATAGTTCTCCAATTTCATCCTTTTGTGTTGGAATGACTTTGAATACTAATCTCTGATGATCACCTTTCAAGTCAATGTCAAATGGAAGTTCTGCAGGTTCGATCTGCCATCCCTTGGGCACATTCAAGCGCACAGTTCCTTTGGCTTTATTTTTTGCTGCTTCAACATTGACTTCAATTGGTTTCGCAGATTGATCAGCAAACATCATCACTGACTGATCGAGATGGA
>JBDSUZ010000049.1:0-4848 GCA_039927395.1 Saprospiraceae bacterium
TGATGATTTACAGGAGCACAGGTCAGCTTTTTCATGGGGAGCCAATCAAGATGAAAAAAGACTGGGTCCCGTTAGGCAAGATTTCCCGCAACCTCCAGTTGGCTGTTATTTGTTCGGAAGATCAGAACTTTGCTGAACATGCCGGATTTGATTGGAAGGCCATCGACAAGGCTATGTCAGAAAACGAGAAGCGAGTAAAAAGGGGGAAGACAATTCGTGGAGCAAGTACCATTTCGCAGCAATGCGCCAAGAATGTATTTTTGACGCCAAACAGAACATGGATTCGCAAGATCTTTGAAGTGTATTTCACCGTGTTGATCGAAACTCTTTGGTCCAAGGAAAGGATACTTGAAGTATATCTCAACGTGATCGAGATGGGCAAAGGAATATACGGCTCTGAAGCGGCCGCGAATGAATATTTTGGCAAGAAAGCTAAGAACCTCAGTAGGGAAGAAGCCGCCAGGATTGCAGCTATTCTGCCCAATCCTCGTAAATACAGTGCGGTCAAACCCACGCCGTATATTCAGAAGAGATCTCATTGGATACAAGCCCAAATGCGCGCTTACGGCACTCTTGAATTAGATAATTAGCGCGCTGGCTCTACATCTGCTGATAAATTTTAGACAAACAATCAAGTTCATTTGGAAAACGTCGCGAGATGCGTATTTTTGCATCCGCTTTCCTATCAAAGCATATGGAGGATGTAGCTCAGCTGGTTAGAGCATCGGTTTGTGGTACCGAGGGTCGTGGGTTCGAGCCCCACCTTCCTCCCTTTTAAAGCCTGAAGAAATTCAGGCTTTTTTCGTTCTATAAGTTGTGTTTTCCTCTCGACTCGTTTGCCAATCTTTGGTCTTCTTTGAGTGTTCGCTCGATCCTCGTATCAGGTATTATCCATATCAATGCCACGAGGATATAAAATCCGCCGCTGAGCATCGGACTATAGAAAGAGGAGATCATGCCTAGAATGTAGAGCACTGGGGACATTTTACCTTTGATATCAGAACCTAGCGCCCTTTCAAGTAGAGAATCTTTTCCCATTTTTTTTAATATAGTCAACTGCAATATGAAGTAGGCTAGAGCCGCCATCAGCAGATTGAATCCATATATGAATAGAGTGGACCCTTCGAAATGATGTTCGCCCATCCAACCTGTTGTAAACGGCACCAACGACAGCCAAAAAAGTAGATGCAGATTGGCCCATAGTATCCCGCCATTGACGGTGTCGGTAATATGGAACATATGATGGTGATTGTTCCAATATATGCCCAAGTAGATGAAGCTGATCAGATAGCTGATAAAGATTGGAATTATGGGCTTGAGATCTTCTAAGCTAGTTCCTTCAGGAATTTTGAATTCAAGCACCATGATAGTGATGATAATTGCAATTACCGCATCGCTAAATGCTTCTAAACGGAAAGTAGTCAAATGAAATGGGTTTTGGTTTTAGAGTAATCCTCCATACTAGATTTCGAAGTAGCCTTATGGCTTGTTTAAATATAGAAATGATTGTTTGAAATAGCCATTTTCCGACTTGAAATAATTGTTTAATCGTCCATATTCTACAAATCCTGCACTCTTGTATAATTCCATCGCTTTTTGATTGGTGGCGACCGCGCTAAGTATGATTTGTTCGATCAATGGAGTTTGGAATGCGGCATGAATTGTCAATCGCAATAGTTCGCTTGCAATTCCGCGTTTTCTGTACTGCCGATCGACATATACTTGTACGATCTCAGCTCTGTGTCTAGTCTTGAGTCTCGTTTCAGTTTTGCAGCCACAGATGCCAATCAGTTTTTTGTCAACGCTAAATGCGCCGTAAACGAAATTATATTCATCGGGTCCATGGATTGCCCCTTCCAATTTCAAAGATTTTGAATTGAGCTCTTCTTCATAGGTAGTTCCAAATTCGTCAGGATGATCGGCAAGGCATTTCAATCTTAGGCGCAGATAATCTGCCATATTTTGGGCACCTAATTTGTGATATTGAATGTTATCCATGGTCTGTATTGAATATTTTAACTGGGTATTGAAGTGCCTCATTCGCACATATACAAAATTAGCAATCCATTTCAAACTCAATGGCTTAGCAAAGTCTTGTTTGGTTTTCCATTTGAAATGAGTTCTAGACTGATGGCTCTAAACTTTTAGCGCTTTCATATCTTTATAAGGTATGGAAAGCAATTTAAATACCTGGGTAGTGCAAGGAATGACCTGTACGCATTGCGCCAGCCGGGTACAAAACCTATTTGAGAAGCAGGGCATGAAGGATGTTCATGTTGATTTCGCTTCCGGAGAAGTGCAATTTAAGAGTGAAGATGTAAAGGGTATAGACAAGCAAGTCCTAGAATCAGGAATCGAGCAGATGGGCTATTCCCTTGCTGGGTCAGAGGAAATTGAAGTCTTTTGGACACTCAAGCGAAAATTGATTGTTTCCGCACTATTGACTTTGCCATTGATGATTGGGCATTTTCTTCCTCATGATTTGGGTTCACTGAGTTTCATTCATCAACCAATATTCCAATTCATTCTAGCTTTACCGGTGTTCCTTATTGGCTTGTCTTATTTCGGCAAGAGTTCGTACTACGCTGTCAAGGCGGGTGAGACAAATATGGATGTGTTGATATTCCTAGGCTCTTCAGCAGCTTTCATCTATAGTATCATTGGTTGGATAATGTCCAATCCGGATATGTATTTCTTTGAGACCAGTAGCTCCATTATCACTTTGGTTTTGCTAGGCAATTGGTTTGAATTCAAATCTGTACAGCAGACTTCAACAGCAATCAATTCGCTCAAAAGTCTTAAAGTAGCTTATGCTCAAAAATTAGACCACTTAGGTCAATATCGGCAGGTGAGTACACATGATTTACGACCTGGAGATCAGGTGCGTGTGGCTATGGGACAATCTATTCCTGCCGATGGGCTTGCCCTAGACTCCGAAGTCTGGGTCGACGAATCTATGGTAACTGGTGAAAGCCTTCCAGTTCGGAAGATCGTCGGTGACAAAGTTATAGGCGCTACTTTGGTTCATGAGGGTATATTGGAAATGAAGGTAACGGCCTTAGAGAAAGATTCATTTCTCACTCGAATGATTCAATTAGTCAAGGATGCTCAAAAGGAAAAGCCGCCTATCCAAAGGCTTGCTGACCGAATTAGCGCTTGGTTTGTGCCAACTGTTTTAGTAATCTCTGCGTTGGCACTAGTTTTGGGATATTATGTAATGCACTGGGGATTCCAGCATTCCTTGCTCAATGCAATCGCAGTGCTCGTGATTTCTTGTCCTTGTGCCATGGGACTAGCGACACCGACAGCGGTAATGGTAGGAGTGGGGCGAATGGCCAAAAAGGGCATACTTACCAAAGGGGCCTTGACTATGGAGGCATTTGCACAGATTGAGTATA
Source organism: Saprospiraceae bacterium (assembly GCA_039927395.1). GTDB lineage: Bacteria > Bacteroidota > Bacteroidia > Chitinophagales > Saprospiraceae > JBDSUZ01. The sequence goes on from JBDSUZ010000049.1 coordinate 3,399, forward strand.
TGGTATTTGACAAAACCGGTACGTTGACCGATTCCGAAAAACAAAGTATCGAAATTGTCAGTCTCGATAAGTCTGTAGAGAATAGTTATAGCATTTTGCTTGCATTGTCAGAGGCTTCCAATCACCCTATTTCAAAGACCATTACGCATTTTTTGCAAGGCGAAAATGTCATCCCTCTATCCCTTAACGGAATTTCTGAATTCAAAGGTAAAGGGGTTACTGGAAAAGACTCCGAAGGACATATTTGGAAAATGGGATCCAAACAATTTACAGAAGCGACATCCGATTCTAATGATTTTGCTGTGTTACTAAGCCGAGATGGGCAAATAGTTGCTGGTGTATCAATACCGGAGTCGATTAAAATGGGTGCTCAGGATTTGCTGCTGTATCTTGAAAAGAGCAAGATAAGAACCATTTTGCTCAGTGGAGATCAGGAGGAAAGGGTGAAAAGAGTATCAGAGAGCCTCGGCATTGAGGAATATTATGCCGGAGTAAATCCCGAGGAAAAATTGAAGTACATGCAGGAGTGGACTAAGAAGCATGTGACCGCGATGATTGGTGACGGCATCAATGATGGACCTGCACTAGGTGCTGCTACAGTTGGCATTTCGATGAATCAATCTACTGAGGTAGCCATTCAGTCGTCCAATCTAGTGCTATTGAGGCCAGATCTTAGTCTAGTCAAGCAGGCCTTTGTTATTTCAAAGGCAACCATCCGCACCATTCGTCAAAATCTATTTTGGGCATTTTCATACAATTTGGTTGCCATACCTCTAGCGGCATTTGGATACCTTAATCCTATGTGGGGCGCGGCTTTCATGGCTTTTAGTGACCTTGTAGTCATTGGCAATTCCCTACTTCTCAAGATAAAAAGACTGGATTAGTTTAGCAAAGGCTTTGTGATTTCGACCAGCTTCGTACATTTGCGGCGGAGAAATGGCAGAGCGGTCGATTGCGGCAGTCTTGAAAACTGTTGAAGGTTACACTTCCGGGGGTTCGAATCCCTCTTTCTCCGCAGACGACAAAAAACCACCTGTATTCACAGGTGGTTTTTTATTTTTGGCCTGAAACAACTTGTTGTTAGAAGGCCGGAAATAAAAAATCAAGGGAACCTGGTTTTTTGGCGTCTGACATCCTCCACTCTGGGATGGGCGAAGTCGATTCTCAAGGGTGGTAGTTTGAAACTTGATTTTTGATTTTATCGGCCTTTAGATCTTGTATGTATCTAAAGAATCGACGAGGCCAATCCCTCTTTCTCCGCAGACGTCAAAATGCCACTTGTGAAAACAGGTGGCATTTTGTGTTTTAGGACCAATCCCATCTTCAGGACAAGCTTCAAAATACGACCTGTGAAACAGGTAGTAATAGTGTTTTTGGGAACCAATCGTAATTGAAGGCAGGCATACGTTTAAGCGACCAGGCAAAGTTTGGGTGGTTACAAGATTTCTTA
>JBDSUZ010000050.1:0-2803 GCA_039927395.1 Saprospiraceae bacterium
GGCCGCTTCAGAGCCGTATATTCCTTTGCCCATCTCGATCACGTTGAGATATACTTCAAGTATCCTTTCCTTGGACCAAAGAGTTTCGATCAACACTGTGAAGTACACTTCAAAGATCTTGCGTATCCATGTTCTGTTTGGCGTCAGAAATACATTCTTGGCGCATTGCTGCGAAATGGTGCTTGCTCCACGAATTGTCTTCCCCCTTTTTACTCGCTTCTCGTTTTCTGACATAGCCTTGTCGATGGCCTTCCAGTCAAATCCTGCATGTTCAGCGAAATTCTGATCCTCTGAACAAATAACTGCCAATTGAAGGTTGCGTGAAATCTTTTCGAGAGGTACCCAATCTTTCTTCATCTTAATTGGCTCTCCATGAAAGACCTGTCCTAAACTCCTGTATATCATCAAGGGGGTAATGGGAATTGGCAGAAAACGAAACACAATGGTGGAGAGGATACTCAACGCAAAAAAGCCCACAACAATCCTGATCGCCCATCTTTTGATGATGGCAATTCTCGAATTCTTCTTTGGTTTTGCTTTGCGAGTCGGCTTTCGCTTCGTCACAGCTGGTTTCTTTGTCGCGGCCACCCTATGTAATTTGCTGCGGCTAAATTACATATTATATTTTATTTTAATATAAAATCCCTAAACTTTACTGGATTTGCGCTTGGCGGGCATCTGTTTGCTTGACTTATTGGGTTTGTTCTTAATATTCTTGTCATTGCCTTTTTTGCCTTTAGCCATAGGCCGTTTGTCAAGTACATATCTAACACTCAACCCCGTCTGTGCCTCAATTACGTTGAATCCTCCGGTGATGTTCAGCGCAGGCTTGAAATCGTAAGACACGTTGAACCGGCCAATGGTCAATTCCAATCCAGCGATGGCTGTTACTCCAAACGGATTTTTGACAATTATCTCCTGACGGTCATAGAATCCCTTGTGCAGACCACCACCGAAATAAAGGCTCAGATTGCGCAATAGGATCTTGCGGTGCTCTTCCCATACAAGCGTCAGGCGCACTTCATCATTGCGCCAGGAGCTTTGCATGATGCCTTCTAGTGCACCACGATTTGTAATTCGTTGCTTGACACTTATTCCCAATCCATTATCGATTCGCAATCCTATCGCTGAATTATAGGCCTGAGCAGAAATGCTGGAGGAAAGGAAAAAAGAAAAAGAAAGGAGCAGTAGAAAATGAAATAGTTTGGAGCCCATCTTTCGTAGTTTTGTTACTTAACTATTTGAGAGTTCCAAAAATTATTCCAAAAGGGTATTATTAAAATAAATAATACAAAAAACAGTCGAATTGACCATGAATCTTGTCAAACAAGTGCGATTGACCCTCTTTAATCTTCGAAATGTCACTAAATTTTGGTGGCAAGCCTCGACGGTCTACCAGATTCATAGTCCTTTCATTTTTGGACTCGTGAGTAAGATTTTCAAAACGCCAGATGATACGAGGTATAGGACATTATTACAAGAAGAAAGAGCAGTTCTGAACAAAAATCGCGAACTGGTCAATAGTACAAATCTTGGCGCTGGTTCGAGAACTGCGGCTGACAAAACCTACAGTCAGATCGCAGGCACCTCAGTTAGTCCCGTGTACAAATGCTCCATCTTACAAAATATTTCCCAGCAACTGGCTCCAGCAAGAGTTTTGGAATTGGGAACTTCATTAGGCTTTTCGAGCGCTGCACTATCAATTGGACGTCCACAAACTAGCGTCATCACGATTGAGGGAAATGAGGAAATAGCTCAAACTGCCCGTGCGATGCATCAACGCTTAGGTTTGACTCAAATAGAGGTAATTGTGGGTAAGTTTGAGGAAATAGTACCCGTTGTTGCTGAGACTAATGGACCCTTTGACCTGATTTATATCGATGGCGATCACCGCAAAGTGTCAACATTGCATTGGATATCGCTTCTAAGCGGACAACTCTCCGAAAATGGGGCTATTATCGTCGATGATATCTATTGGAGTGCTGAAATGATGGAAGCATGGGCTGAAGCCAAATCAAGTGCTCAATTCAAAATCAAAATAGATCTGTTTCTGATGGGAATTCTTATTCGTAACAATAATTTATCGAAGGAAATTGATCTAAAAATAATTCCGGGCTGGATGAAACCCACCCAAGCCGGAATATTTTCTAAAAACTTATGACAAGCAAATGCCTAAAGGGAATAACTATCCCAGTATTTGCTTTTTCAATTGGTTAAATTCTTCATCGGTCAAGGCGCCTGAGGTCCTCAAGTCATTTAGCTGCTTGATTCTCTCCAAAGGATCACCGGCCATTCTATCGACAATAGAATCTGCATCGAGATCTTTGGCATTTTTACGCCATTCTTTAGCCAAGTCCTTGCCTTTTTCAAATTTCTCATTGTAATATTTTCGTAAGCGCTCCACTTCGAAATCAAGGATCGTACCTCCAGTATCGAAATGCTTTTTGAACACCTCACCAAGTGCATATGTCGATGCACCTGACAATACTGCAAGCGTGACACCTCCGATTACGGAACCTACTCCCGGAATCAATTTGATAGCTCCCGCTCCCAACCGCGCAATGCCAGCAGTGGTCAATGAGCTAATGATGGCCTTGCCTTGAGTCTCGCTAAAATCCTGATTGAAGTTATTGCAAAGCTGCCGGATCATATCCAACTGCACTGCGCTCACTGCAAAGAAATCAGCAAATGGAATTGGGATCAACCCCGCTCCCATCGACCAAATCACATGATTCTTGATAATCGACTCAGCACTTTCGTTTGAAGTTTTGGGCTCTTTGTCCATCTTATACTCTGCTTAAGA
>JBDSUZ010000051.1:0-7385 GCA_039927395.1 Saprospiraceae bacterium
CTTCATTTTAGATCTTAGATTGGCTCATCTGTGTTGCAGTTTTCTTTTTTTTCTCTCCTATTATATTGGTTAACTGTACTGCCTGGTACCGGGTTGAATGACCCTAAGCACAAGCAAAAATCTCCTGACTTGCCCGAATCAGCTTGGGTAGATTCTGTCTTCACTTCGATGACAGATGAAGAGCGCCTTGGCCAATTGTTCATCATCAGAGCGCATAGCGACAAGGGACCTGAGCATATTGAATCGGTCAAAAAACTAATTACTGACTACCATGTCGGTGGTCTATGCTTCTTTCAAGGCAATCCACAAGCACAAGCTGAACTGACCAACGAATATCAAAACCTTGCTAAACTTCCCTTGATGATCTCCATGGATGCCGAATGGGGTCTTGGCATGAGATTCAAAGACGGCGTAGTGCAATTCCCCAGGCAATTGATGATGGGTGCAGTGCAAGACAATTCGCTGATCTATGATTTTGGGAAGGAAGTTGCTCGCGAATGTCGTCGTCTCGGAGTTCACCTCAATTTCGCACCTGTCATAGATATCAACAACAATCCCAATAACCCGGTGATCAATGATCGCTCATTCGGAGAAGATAAATACAATGTTGCCTTGAAGGGATTTCAATACATGAAAGGCCTGCAGGACGGACAAGTAATGGCTTGCGCAAAGCATTTCCCCGGGCATGGAGACACAGACGCTGACTCCCACTTCGAACTTCCCCTGATCAAACATGATTCTGCTCACCTATATAATCTGGAACTATATCCGTTCCAGTTTCTCGCAAATCAGGGGCTACAGAGCATAATGGTCGCTCATTTGTCAGTTCCAGCATTGGACAGCACAAAGAATCTACCGACTACGCTATCACGCAAAGTTGTAACCGGAATCATTCGCGATCAATATCAGTTTGATGGGTTGATCATCACCGATGCATTGGAGATGAAAGGAGTCACCAAATATTATGATGACGGTGAAGTAGAATCAAAAGCCTTAATAGCTGGCAACGATTTGCTGCTTTTGCCAGAAAGTGTCCCTTTGGCATTTGTAGCGATTCAAAAAGCAATCGCAAATGGAACGCTCTCACAAGCGCAGGTTGACTCAAGTGTCAGGAGAGTGCTTACTAGCAAATACAGATTGGGCCTATGGGAGCCGCAGCTGATACAGATCGACAACTTGTGGGAAGATCTCAACAAGAATGAAGCGCTTGGCATCAAACAACAGATAATCCAACAAGCAATCACGGTCGTTGGTAACAAAGACAATCTGATTCCAATCAAGAAACTGGATAGCCTCAGTATCGCTTCGATCTGCATTGGAGTGCCGGCCAAAGCGCCATTTCAGACAGAACTCAACCGCTATTATCCTGTAGAATCGAGCAATTTGCCGAGTTCTTTTTCAGCCATTCAGGCACAAGCAGTGGTCCAAAAATTGTCTAAAAAGGACTTTGTAATCGTCGGAGTGCACAACATGACCCGGTCATCAGGCAAAAATTTTGGCATCAGCCCTCAGACGATCACGCTTATAGAACAATTGCAGGCAAAAACTAAGGTACTGGTAGTGGTGTTTGGCAATCCCTATTCGCTCAAGAATTTTGACAATTGCCGCAATGTCATCATGGCTTACGAAGCCGATCCAATGACTCAACGTGTCACCGCTCAAGGGATCTTTGGCGCTTTTAGTTTTACCGGCCGACTTCCTATATCAGCTTCTGCCAAGTATATCTGTCACGATGGCATTAAGACCGACAATCTCTATCGACTACAATATGGTGAGCCTTCATTGGCTCATTTGGATGCTGAAGCATTAAAGAAAATTGATCAATTGGCTGAAGATGCCATACGCAAGGAAGCCATTCCCGGCTGTCAGATACTGGTCGCCAAGAATGGCATCGTAGTCTATGACAAATCATTTGGCACCCAAACCTATATGGAAGAAAAGCCTGTGCTCTCCTCCGATATCTACGATCTCGCATCGGTGACGAAGGTGGCAGCAACGACCTTGGCAATCATGAAGCTGCAAGAAATGGGAGAAATCGATCTTAACGAGCCTATTTCGCGCTATTTGCCTGAACTGATGGGCACAAACAAAGATTCACTTACGCTGATTCAGATCATGACCCACACGGCTGGTTTGAAGCCCTACATTCCATTTTATCAGGAAACGCTCGAAAAGGACTCTACTTCATATTGCCCTTCACCTCTGTACTACTGCAATGTAAATGAGGACGATTTTCAGATTGAAGTAGCTACTAATTTGTTCCTAACTACAACTTACGAGGACGTAATCTGGAGGGAAATAATACAATCAGAGCTCAATCCAAAGAAGGAATACAAATACAGTGATCTTGGATTTATCATGCTTGCTAGGATGGTCAATAGATTGACTGGAAAACCACTTGACATATTTGTTAACGAAACATTCTACAAGGGTTTGAATATGTCCAATACGACATTTAACCCATTGAAGACTATCGACCCAAACAGGATAATCCCATCGGAGGAAGACCAGTATTTTCGCAATCAACGCCTGCAAGGGCATGTACATGATATGGCTGCGGCAATGCTTGGTGGCATCAGTGGTCATGCAGGCTTGTTTTCCAATACCGCAGATCTTGCTGTGCTCATGCAAATGTTGCTCAACAATGGCTATTACGGAGGCACGCAATATCTATATCCTGAGACCATCAACTACTTTACTTCAAGGCCAGCTGGGCAGACACGACGGGGTATTGGATTCGACATGAAGCAGCTCGACAACCGCATGGCCGCGAATTTGCCATCTCGCAGTTCTGATATGATATTCGGACATACAGGATTCACAGGCACATGCATATGGGCTGATCCCAAATACAATTTGGTCTACATATTCCTGTCCAACAGGACTTACCCGAGTATGCGCAACAACAAACTCAATCAACTAGATACGAGGGATCGCATACTGAGCGCAATTTATAAATCCTTCCTGCCGGATGATATAACGGTTACAAATCCCTAATTTCCCCTCATGGGATTTTCAAATCGCATTGCCTGGCGTTACCTATGGGGTAAGAAATCTACTCAGGCAATTCATATTATTTCAGGAGTATCAATCCTTGGTCTCACGATCGGGACTGCATCACTTATCCTTGTGCTATCGGTATTCAATGGCCTTGAAGATTTGATTGGTAAGCTGGTTGGCTCCTTCAATCCCGACGTAAAAATCGAAATCAGCAAAGGCAAAACCTTCGTCATAGATTCAAACAAAGTCAAGCAATTGAGGGCAATACCGGGCATTGCAGCAGTGTCACTATGCCTGCAGGAAATTGCACTTCTCGAATATCAGGGCTCGCAAGTATTTGCAACGGTCAAGGGCGTCGACTCTCAATTTTCCAAGGTTAATCACATCGATTCTACTATCATAGAAGGCAGTTATGGATTTGACAAATCCGACGATATTGGTGCTGTACTTGGCTCAGGCGTAGCAAGAAAACTGGGAACCGATCTCGACAATGAGTTTGAAAAAATCAGGATATATACCCCTGAAAAAAATGCGGGACAAGGTCTTGGCAATCCTTTTAGGAGCAGGCTTTTGTCGCCACAAGGCGTATTTTATATTCAGCAGGACTTTGACAATGAATATGTGCTGACAAATCTTCCATTTGTCCAGGATTTGATCGATAGACCAAATCAGGTCAGTTCAATCGAATTGCGAGTGGGAAATAAGGCTCAAGCCAAAACAATACTCGCTGAAGTACGACAAGTGCTCGGCCCTGGCTTTGATGTCAAAGATCGCATTGGTCAGGACATGTCGCTTAAGAAGCTCATGCAAATGGAAAAATGGATGAGTTATGCCATCCTTTGCTTAACATTTATCCTCGTAGCTTTCAATTTGGTGGGAAGCTTATGGATGGTGGTGCTCGATAAGAAGGAGGACATCTATCTATTCCGATCTATGGGGGCAAATAGCAAGTCTATTCGCAATGTTTTTATCTTATTGGGCCTGTTTTACACATTTGTTGGTTTGATCATGGGTATCATACTTGCTCTCTTACTCTACTATTTGCAAATAACGGTAGGCTTGATTCGCATGCCTGATGTATTTGTTGTTGACCGATATCCTGTTAGTTTAAGGGGCTTTGATATTGCTGTAGTGGCTATTACCGTGCTTTTTATTGGTTGTTTAGCTTCGATTCCAGCAGCAGCTCGAGCGAGCAGATTGAAAAGCCTTCGGCCCGAATTGTAAGACTGAAGTTCAACTTTGTATATTTGCCCACATTATGGTTAAGCAGGAGACTTGGGAGTTGGATTTTGAATGGTTGCGAGTGCGGCACTCTGTGCAAAAGGCGTTATCCCAGGATAAATTGCCCGACCTGAACAACATTCTGTTGCTTATCGGTATTCAGGAGTTGGGAATAGTGAAACCAGATTATTCCAAGTCAGAAAAAATGGACCTCATGCATATCGCTGTATGTCGTCTACTAAGTCAAGAAGGCTACTACGAGTTCGAAGCAATTGACTCAGACGGATGGCCGCATTGGAAGCAACTTATGCCATTTAGTACCAAAGGGCTCAAGGATCAAGAGTATATTCTGAAGTCCAATATTGTTCGCTATTTCAAAACAGAAACTACTCTGCTAAATGAGTGAGCAAAGGCCGAAGTTCAAAATCTTACTTAATCTTTTCCTTTTGCTGCTCGTCATCACGACTGGCGCTTGCAATGCAGGAAAGTCGGTGGTTGAGATCGAGACCTTGCATGGTACGATGAAGCTTAGGTTATTTGAAAGCACTCCAAGACACACACAAAATTTCGAGACGCTCGTTGCATCAAACTTTTATGACGGTACGCTATTTCATCGAGTCATTCCGGGATTCATGATACAAGGTGGTGATCCGGATTCAAAGACTGCTATGCCAGGTCAAATGCTAGGTGCAGGTGGTTCGGGCGATGAACTTCAACAAGAAATTAACGCTATTCACTTAAGAGGAGCCTTAGCTGCCGCTCGTCAGGGCGATGAGTTAAATCCTGAAAGGAAATCCAACAGCAAACAATTCTTCATCGTCACTGGTCGCACGGTCACTATGGAATACCTTGATGCAATTGCCCAGACCAAAGGCATAACTTATACGGCTGAGCAAAAGACTCTTTACCTCACCAAAGGTGGAGAGCCTAGCCTTGACGGAGATTATACAGTGTTCGGACAAATGATTGAAGGCTTTGAGACTTTAAGTAAAATCTCCGCAGAGCCCTGCGATATAAACAACCGACCACTCCGCAATATTTCAATGAAAATCAAAATCGTAAAAGAATAATGTCCATTCATTCCATAGGATTGAGAGTATCTGCCGTCATCATGGCAGGATTCCTGATCCAAAGTTGTTCCAAGCCCATAGCGGCATTCTCAGTGCAAGAGGGTACCCAGCACGCTCCCGCAAATGTCAAATTTCACAACGAAAGCCAGAAAGCAAAATCCTACGAATGGGATTTTGGAGATGGTAAAATGACAAAGGATACTAGTCCTGAGCACAGATATACGGCCTCAGGCAACTATATTGTGACATTGAAAGCCATATCAGGCTCAAAGAAAAACGAAAGCAAACAAGTGATACAAGTGCAAGCACCACATGACTGTCTGGTACAGATCGAAACTTCCTTTGGCAATATGACAATACAGTTGTACGACGCCACTCCTCAGCATCGCGACAATTTCATCAAACTGGTCGAAGAAGGTTATTACAATGACCTACTATTTCACAGGGTGATCAGCGGATTTATGATACAAGGTGGTGACCCGATGTCGCGCAACTCCAACCCTGCTGTAGGTCTAGGCGGCGGCGGTCCTGGTTACGAAGTTCCAGCCGAATTTGTCGATACCTTGATACACGTCAAAGGTGCACTCGCTGCTGCCCGCACAGGTGATGGAGTAAATCCAGAGAAAAAATCTTCAGGCTCGCAGTTTTATATTGTGGACGGTAAACCGGTGACAGAGGCTCAATTGGATCAATATGAGGCATCCAAAAATTTCCACTACTCCCAGGAGAACAGAGCTGACTATATCAAATATGGCGGCACTCCATTTCTCGACAGAGAGTATACCATATTTGGCCGCGTAGTCGAAGGACTGGATGTGATTGACAAGATTGCAGCGCAAAAAACTGGTAGAGCAGATCGTCCCGAGAAAGACGTGAAGATGAAGATGAAAGTGATCAAATAAGTAGACTTTTCTAATTTAATTTTCACACTTTAGAGGGATTTACCTCAGAATTTGTACAAATTGACTTTCAGCACTCATGCAGATATTAGGAATTGATATAGGCGGCACCGGCATCAAGGGAGGAGTAGTAGATACTGACACTGGGCAACTGCTCACAGAGCGCGTCAAAGTGCTTACGCCGGTTCCCTCGACACCTAAATCTGTTGCCAAAGTCGTCAACGATATTGCCGCGAAATTTGATTTCAAAGGACCCATTGGATTGGGATTTCCAGCCATCATTCGCAAGGGCATTGTATGTTCTGCAAGCAATATTGATCACAGCTGGATTGGTACCAATTCTGAAACTCTATTTACTGAAGAGACCGGACAGCCCTGTTTTGTAGCCAATGACGCTGATGTCGCAGGCTTCGCCGAAATGGCCTATGGAGAAGTTCCAAGTTCTGAGGGAGTAGTGCTTTTTCTGACAATAGGCACTGGCATCGGTTCTGCATTATTCATTGATGGCAAACTGGTGCCTAACTCCGAAATGGGTCATCTATATTGGACAAATGGAGAAATCGCCGAAAAGTATATTTCCAATAAAGTGCGGAAGGCAGAGGGCATGAGCTGGGAATTATTTGGCAAACGACTCAATCGTTATCTGCTCCATATCGAGAAACTATTCTCTCCAGAGCTTATCATCATTGGAGGAGGTATCAGCAAGGATTTTGGGGAATTCAAATCTCAATTGACGCTGCCCGTTAAAGTCATTCCAGCCATTTTACAAAACTCTGCAGGAGTGATTGGTGCGGCGATGTACGCTAGGTCGCGAATGGATTCTTAGTTGAGCCTGAATGGCGCAATCAATTCAAATTCTGGGATCCGCACGGGAAAAACAGTCTCCTCCCCTATTTTCTTAAATTCATAGAAACCATACATGCGACCTAAATCGCTTGTCAAGGGACACCATGAATGGTAGATATGGCTTGCTCCTGCCAATAGAATCGGTTGCTGACCAACGACGCCTTCTCCAGTGATTTCTTTGTACCCAACGGCTGAATCAAATATGTACCAGTGACGTCGGAGCAACTGAACTGTGTGTTCAGATAGATTTTCAATCAGCACTTCATACGAGAATATAAACTTGCCTTGATCCGGCTCGGAGTGAATGGCTTCATATTCCGGGCGGACTGTAATCTTGATTCCGTTTGTA
>JBDSUZ010000052.1:0-9765 GCA_039927395.1 Saprospiraceae bacterium
CCAAGATCAGAAGTTATGCCAATCACGCATCACTCGGTGAATATTACGAACATGTAGGAATGGTGTTTGAGGAGCGTCTTAAAGCATTGATGCAGGAATTACCATCTGACCCAGATCAGCGCAAGCATGAGATCTCTGAGCGGCTTGATGATCTAAATGAAATATTACCTCGATTGCACCCTGATTTCGCAGCCCGAATCTATAAAGACTTACGCACTTTTGCTAAGCATGTAGCTCGATCTAGTGGAGGCTTTATGGGCTTTGGTAGTATCTCGGCCAAGGAAGCTAAGTTGATCAACCTACATATGATTGATCCTATATTCCAAGATGAAGAAGAGGAATAAGGGACAATTGCCAAATATTCTCAAGCAGCCTGATTTTGATTTTCAGGCTGCTTTTTTTTTCTTATTTGATTACCTGAAATGAGGCGTGCTGGACTCCATCCTTCCTAATAATTTGCACGTAGTAGATGCCAGCTGGCAAAGCGCTTACATCTGCGGTAATTTGATTTTTGCCAGTATTCGCCATAGAAATGGATTCTCTTACTATGCTTCCGCTGCTGCTAAGTATTTGACAATGTATAGGTCCAGGCTGGTCCATATTGAAATTGATATCTATTCGATCAGCCGCTGGGTTTGGTACTACTAATAGATCACCGAAATTTGCCGAAGGGTCGTATATGCCCAAGCTCTGACAATATGGCGAATTTGCAGCTTCTAGGCGTAAAATGTACTGGCCAGGCGCCAAGGCGGGATCTGGGAAATTGAGATCGATGGTGCCAAATCCCGTAACGACTTTGACCTTAATTACTAGAGGAAAATCGCCAGGAGTGTTAGAAACCCCCGGTACACCAAGGAGAGAGATGCAATGGAGCTCATTAGTTGGAAAGATGCAGTCAGTAGGGACGCAAGCATAAGTGATACCTTCAGGAAGACCGCTTACCGCATTGTCTGGAAGATAGGCTTGAGATATCGCCAATTGAAAACCTGCGTAGATAATCGTATCAGGGATCCTCACGGTGAAATCGTATTTATATGGAATGCCAATGCAAGCCTTTGCCGTAATGCCGCTTCCAGGAATTTCCGGTTGCTCAGGCTTAGGAAAAATGCCTGTTGAATCTTGATAAAAAGAATTTGGAGTGCAAACTTGTCCAATCAAGGACTGAAAGCAACAAATCATGATTAGAAAGGTAAGTTTTGCGTGCATTTGCGTGGATTGCTTAGTTTATTCTTAAAATTAAGTAAATTTCGAAGAGATCATTCAATCAATTTGAAATCATTACCTGTGCAGCGAAATTTCTCCTCCCATTTCTCAGCTTTAGTAATATCCATCTGTTGTCTCCTGACAAGCACTGGATTATTTAGTCAATATACTATCAAGGGAATTGTCGTAGATCAGAGTAATAAAGAGCCTCTAATCGGAGCCTCAGTCAATATCGCTCAACATGGCACTATTAGTTCTCTAAATGGGCGATTTACTTTATCTGTAAGCTCGGGGCAACAAAAATTGGAGCTCAATTACATTGGCTACATTCCCCTCGACTTGGATCTCGATCTTGTTTCTGATACCACATTGTACTTCGAGTTGATTCCATCCAATCTGATACTCCAAACAGCTACAGTTACTAGCGGCCGATTCGAAAAAGCGCTTGGCGAAACGACAGTTTCTCTTGAGGTGCTTCCATCCGAATTGATCAACAATATCAATGGCAACCAGGTGGATGAAGTATTGGACAAGGTTCCCGGATTATCAATGGTCGATGGTCAGGCCAATATCAGAGGTGGCTCGGGTTTCTCATATGGTGCAGGATCAAGAGTATTGCTTCTGGTTGATGACATTCCTGCCCTGCAAGCCGACGCTGGTTATCCCAATTGGAACGATCTGGCTGTAGAGACCATCGGTCAGATCGAAGTTGTTAAGGGGGCGGCAAGTGCATTGTATGGCTCAGCAGCAATGAATGGTATTATCAATATTCGAACTGATTATCCCAAATCTACTCCTGAAACTACTGCTTCGCTCTTTTACACAACATATCTCAAGCCTAAAGATGATTCGCAGGCTTGGTGGGATGAAAGTCCATTTGTGCTGGGAGGATCATTAGTGCACAAGCACAAATGGAAGAAATTGGATCTCATTGCTTCAGGATTTTACTATAAACAAGAGAGTTTTAATCAATCCACTTTTGATAATTATGGCAGAGGTTCTGTACATCTTCGATACCGGGTCACTGACCGCCTTGCTATTGGGGTGAAGGCTGTCATAAACTCAGGGGATAGCGGTTCTTTTTTTTACTGGAAAAACGATAGCACCGGTTTGTTTCAGGCCTCTGAATCAACCATTATGACTTCGCAGAAAACCAGGTTTTTTGTTGATCCTTCAATATCCTACCTAGATAAATTTAATAACAGGCATAAATTGCTGGGGAGACTTTTTCATGTTGACAATAACGTATCTGACAATAGGAGCAACAAATCTGATTTGTTATATGGGGAGTACCAATTCCAAAGGCATTTTGCATTTAACCTCGATCTGACAGCGGGCTTTGTCGCATCAGGCACTTCTATCGAAGCGCAATTGTATGGAGATTCGGCGCATACTAGTCGAAATCTAGCCGGTTATTTGCAATTGGAACAAAAACTTTGGAATCGCCTGAATTTAGCTCTCGGTCTTCGATATGAGCGCAATTCGCTCAAAGGACCTTCCTCCATTGCCGGGATGCCTATTGAAGATCCGAATGGCTCGGAGTCCAAACCTGTATTCAGGGTGGGAGCCAATTACCAGTTGGCCAAATATACCTATTTGCGTAGCTCCTATGGCCAAGGGTACCGCTATCCAACCATTGCAGAGAAATACATCACAACAACCTTTGGAGCGACTTATGTAATCCCTAATCCGGCATTGAAATCTGAAACTGGTTGGACTGCAGAATTGGGCTTGAAGCAAGGTTTTGGATTGAGTACTTGGCAGGGTTTCCTCGATGTTGCTGGATTTTGGATGGAATATCAAGATATGATGGAATTCATATTTACCGGCACCAAAGGATTTCAGGCACAGAATATTGGCAATACTCGAATCAAAGGGATTGATGTCAGTGTCACAGGGAGGGGTAAGATCTTACGATTGCCACTGTCAATCCTATTGGGATACACGCATATAGATCCCACATTTCAAGACTTTACGATGGAAGATAGTTTGCGGGGGTCCTGCGGTTGTAATGTATTGAAATACAGATCAAAGAACAGTTTCAAAGTAGACCTTGAATCGACATTCGATCGATTCTCAGCTGGGGCAGCACTTAATTATAGTAGCAATTTGGTGAGCATAGACCGAATATTTGAGTTTTTCATTCCAGGAGTAGCCGCTTATAGGAAGCGATATCCAAATGGCTACATGACAGTTGATCTTCGCATCGCTTACAAACCACTCAAGTCGCTCAAGTTGTCCTTGATAGGAAAAAATATATTTAACCAATTGGTTTCATTACGGCCGGGGATTATGGAAGCTCCTGCTAATATCAGTCTTCGGCTCGATTACACAATCTGAGGCCTAATAGCTCTGGCCTATCTGAGTGATAAGTGATGTCCAACGTAAGGGATATTTCTCTTGAAGGAACAGTTCCACTTGCTTCTTCAATTCGAAGGCTTTGAGTTTGTCGATTTTTTGAAGAAGTAGAAATAGTTTGTGATCTGCGGGAGGGCCAAGATGTGTCTTCAAAAATTCCTGAACAATATTTGATACAATACCTAGAATATCAGCATTATTTATGGCAAATTCAAAGTATTGGATTAACAATTCCATGCTCTGATTATCTGCTATCAGTTTGGTGATAGAGTCCCTGTCATTGTTGTGTCCATACCAGCGTGCCAAGATCTGTGCGATATAGGGATGATGCCTTTTTTCAACCAATATGCCGATGAGTACATATTGTTGTTCAACCTCCTCCAATTCTAATAAACTGTCCAATAGTCCATTACCTTCAAAGCGGTTGGGTTGTGTAGCAAAATGCTTGATTTTTCTTCTTATCGATTCAAATGGTCCCTGAGTTTGAACCAGGAAATTTTCAGCGGCTGCGGAGCCTTTTGAAAGCAACTTTTCGCGAAATAAGAGTTCTTGTATGGCTTCAAATTTGCTGATGCTGATTTTTTTGCCTGCAGATTGCATGATTTGCCAACGCGTCTCCTCCTTGAGTTCTTCCTGCAGCAGTAGTTCTTGCCATTTTGCTTGTTGATCTGTATCTAAATAGATCCTAGCCAATAGTCTTGAAATGACCTGCTTCCATTTAGCAGATGTTGATTGACTTTGTAAGATCGGCTCCAAACTGTCCAGTAGGCCTTTGATATAGTTCTCGCCTTGATACCAACTCGACATGGCCTCATACCAGATATCAATGAATGTTTCGTCTGGTGGTAAATTTTCACTCACTAAGCCAAGTAACCATTGCTGAACCCCTGTAACTTGCTCAGGTGCTCTAATCACTTCGCTCAGGCTTTGTATTTGTCGCAGTCCCTCGCCAAGTAGTGGGACCCATTGTAACAACATTGGCTGAGGAAATGTATCTTTTTCAATTTCAAATAGAGATTGCACATAAGCTAGCGATTCGATGGGATAGCCCTGACTCATTTTTTGTCTGGAAATAAGGAGATAGTAGTTTGCCAAGTCCACTATCTGCGCTTGGTGCTTCTGGCTTATTTGCTTGGACGGTTGTTGGCGTTTGCTTATAAATTGTGTAAAGTTCTTGACAAGGCTTGAGGAGGGTCCTAGCCCTTCTAATGGCAATAAATTGGCCTTGAAATAATGCACGACGCCAGGAATTTGTTTTCCCAACATGATGATGGCCTCCTGTATTTCGGAATTGCTGGAAGATTGGAGTAGTGCTGTCAAGGAATCAGAATGCTTCAATTTGGCAGGAGCTGCTGGTTTAATGCCCTTCCTGATTTCGTTTGAAATAAATGCACATCCGGCGATTACATGCAAACAATATGATTTTGGTTGAAACAGGGGGCAATTGCAAACCCATTCCTTGACCATCCGTTTTTCAATCAGGATTTCTGTTTCGAGGCCACTTTGCTTGCCTGCATGGAATAACCACAAGCCCGTATGCTCAGTTTCCCTGCCACTGAAATCCTTTTCCCTTGCCCATGATTTGGCATAGTCGAGCGTCTCCAAACCGAATTTTTTCTCGATCTTTTGTATGTCAAATGCAGTAGCATAAATTCTTGCCATGTAATCCTAATCTTCTATTCAATTGAAATAAACTTATAAAAATACGACTGAAAAGGATTAGCAGGTGAATTCTCACTAAATTTAAACTGTATAAAATAAAGGATGGAAAGAAATCTCTACCTCGTAAGGCATGCAAAGTCTAGTTGGGAATCAACTCAAATCGCTGATTATGACCGCAATCTTAATGATCGTGGCTTTCGTGATGCTCCATTTATGAGCAGGTTGTGTGCTGCGCATGAACTGCGCCCCGACGCCATATTAAGTTCAGGAGCTTTGAGAGCGAAGACCACGGCCCGATATTTCGAAAAGGCATTTGGCTTGCCAGAAACTCAGTTTTTCCTAACGGATGAAATATATGAGGCTGGCCCTAATCGAATTCTGTCGATTGTGCAGAGTCTCAACGACAATTGGACCACTGTTTATCTATTTGGCCACAATCCTGGATTTACACAATTTGGCAATTGGTGTAATGCTGCAATTGCTGAATTGCCTACATGTGGTGTATTGAGATTCAGGCAGGAGCTGGGACACTGGAGTGATTTCAGCCCAGAAGATTCGGCATTTGTCAACATTCTGTACCCAAAGCAATATTTTAAATGATGCGACGATTGTTGACATTCATATTGTTGGCCAGCTTGGCTCTTAGTTGCAATGGAGGTAAAGTGGAGCCATTGCAAATCCAGAAACAAAAGCTGATTCCTTTGTTACTTGACCTTAGTATTGCCAGATCAGGTAATGCGATTGTGAGTCAATTTGACTCTTTGCCTAATGAGCATTTTATGCAAATTCTTGAGAAACATCATATTAGCAAGGCCCAGTTAGATCATGATTTACTGGTGCTTTCCAATCAACCCAAAATTGCTGAAGAAGTCTATACTGCGGTGTTGGACAGCCTGAATACACCTAAGTAGTGGTATTGAATTGGCAAAATGCCCAAAGGCGCACAAATCGATGTATGCATAAACTTAACCGATAGTTAATCTATTATACAGAGGCGAATGTGAACGAAAGGATAATTTTGTGTCAAATTATGAATAATGAATACATCTAATCAGTCTACTACGCTGACAGGACTGCCTCTAAATGGTAAAATGCCCTACATATTGGTAGTTGATGATGATCCAGATATCCTTGAAATTTTGACCTACAATCTTAGGAAAGAAAATTATCAAGTAATCACTGCAAGCAATGGTCAAGAAGGGTATGATTTGGCTGTCAAAGAATTGCCCGATTTGATCATTCTAGATATCATGATGCCGGAGATGGACGGAGTGGAAGTATGCCGTCGACTGCGCAAACTTCCAGAAATGGATCATTCCATCATCGCTTTTCTAACGGCGCGCAATGAAGAATTTACCCAAATTGCTGCATTGGATTACGGTGGAGATGACTATATTACTAAACCAATCAAACCGGGTGTACTGTTGAGTCGTGTCAAGGCTTTGTTGCGCCGTCAGGAGCGTTCTATCGATGAGGCAGTTAAGGGTCAATTTCACATGGGTGATCTCATACTTGATCTCGAACGTTATACTGTCAGTAAGAAAGGGGTGCTAGTAGATCTGGCAAAGAAGGAATTTCAACTTTTGTCGTTATTCGCCTCAAAGCCTGGCAAGGTTTTTACAAGAGATGAGATATTCCGCAAAGTCTGGGGAACTGATGTTATTGTTGGCAATCGCACCATTGACGTGCATATTCGCAAGATTCGCGAGAAAATAGGTGAGGAGATCATCAAAACAGTAAAAGGAATTGGGTACAAATTTGATTTCTGAGAATGATTAAAAATTTCTCGGCCAGGCAATTGGCGCTATTCGCTTCACTGATTATCGTCACGATTTATCACAGCCTGTATTTAATTTTCTTTTTTGTTTTCAAACCAGGATTTGACTGGCGTTTTTTTTTGATCATGCTTGCGAGCATATTTGGTATGAGTTACCTGACCTTTTGGTACTTTCTCCAACATTACGTGTATCGCAGGATCAAACTTATCTACAAAATTATTAGCCGATCCAAACAGTCGACCAAGGCAAGCACTTTGGAGCGAGGCAATTCACCGATCAATGCTGTTGAAAATGATGTGATGATTTGGGCTAGTCAGCAGGAAAGCGAAATTGAGGAATCTGAAGCACTTGAAGCCTATCGCCGGGAATATCTAGGCAATGTATCTCATGAACTCAAGACGCCAATCTTCAATATTCAAGGCTATATACATACATTGATGGATGGAGCTCTGGAGGACCCAACGATCAACATGAGGTACCTATCGCGTGCCGCTAAGAATGTAGAAAGGCTGCAGACCATCGTCGAGGATCTAGAATCTATTTCCAAATTGGAATCTGGCGAACTGATACTAGATATCCAGCGATTTGATCTAAAGACATTGGCTGAGGAAGTGATTGAGGACTTGGAGTATCAAGCTTCGGAGAAAAAAATCAAGATTCAGTTCAAAGATGGGGCAAGTCCTAACTTTCATGTATTTGGTGATCGGGAATACTTCAGGCAGGTGTTTGTCAATCTGCTTAGCAATTCTATTAAGTATGGCAAGAACGGGGGTTCAACCAAGATTAGCTTCTATGATTTACATGGCAATGTACTTATCGAAATATCAGATAACGGCATTGGAATAGCTGAAAGCCATCTAAAATACTTGTTCGACCGTTTTTATCGTGTCGATAAAAGTCGGTCAAGAGAAGAAGGTGGTTCAGGCTTAGGGCTCGCAATCGTCAAACATATCATCGAAGCACACGATCAGAAGATCAATGTTCGGAGCACTATAGGCAGCGGCACCACATTTGGCTTCACGATTCGTAAAGCCTAGCAATGGCTATTAGACATTGCTAATGAATCAGTTACTTAGATAATTTAAGGTAATACTTTATGGACTAGGGCTTGACGTATTGGCCCTCAGGAACATTCTGCAAAGTCGCTAGATCGCAAGCTCCACTTAGTGTTCCATCCATACCAGCCATCAAGTAATCGCGTTGTCTGCGGAATTCCACCAATGCATTTCGCGGCATTTGTTTGGAAGTCGGTAGTTTTTGATTGAGGTGATTGACAGGACGACCATTTTTGTAAAAGCGGAAGCAAACATGAGGACCGGTTGCAAGGCCCGTAGAGCCGACATACCCTATCACTTGGCCTTGTGTTACTCGAGATCCCTTGTGGATACCTGATGCAAAACGGCACATATGCAAATATTGCGATTGGTATGTGCCATCATGTTTGATACGAATATTGTATCCGCAGGTGCTGTTGTAGTTGCAATCTGTGAGAACTCCACCAGAAACGGCCAGGATTGGTGTTCCAGTAGGTGCAGCATAGTCAGTTCCAATATGCGCCCTTACCTGCTTGAGGATTGGGTGAAAGCGATGTGGATTGAAGCCAGAGGTAACATGGCTGGATCTGAGTGGGGATTTGAGGAATGCGCGATGATTGGAGCGACCATCTTGATCGTAATATCCTTTTTCACCTTTGCCTTCGAAATAGAAGGCGTAGTAGGCTTTATTGTCGTTTTCAAATTTGACACTTAGCAATTTACCGATTCCGACTTCTTTGCCGTCGATCACCTCACTTTCATACACCATGTCAAATTTATCACCTTCGTGCATATGATGAAAATCGACTTGCCATTTTAGGGCGTCTTCAAGTTTATCTGCTAGGGCTGGATGTAAGTCATTACCTAAGATAGTTTCCCAGAGTGAAGACTTCATTGCGACATGCGCAGTTTTGACCGATGTTTCAGGCTTTTTCTCAAACATTTTGCCTTCCACACCGTTGCGCAAATCAAATATGACATACTTCCTGTCATCTGGTTCGTATATAAAGTATTGCGGAGCGCTACATGAATCAGGGCTAAGTATCGTGTACTTATGTCCTTCGCGGATCTTGCGTAAGTTGATCAAACCCTTGGAGGCAGCTACCAACTCGTGGATAGTGCTCTGGGAGAAGTTGAACTTGCTCAATATGGTTGATATCACATCGTTTTTGACGACAGAGCCCTCTACCACTTCGAACTTGTCGAGTGCTAGGCCATATTTTTCAATTCCTTGGAAAGGATGTGCGGGAGTTTTAAACTGCTTGGACTGTTGGGAGGCCGAGATCAGGGGGAAACTCAAATTAATCGGTATACAACGGCTCAACCCGAAGGATAGAACCGTTAGGAAGCATAGGATACCTAAATGCTTCATAACAAAGTTTGTCTTCAAAACTTAATCTTTTGTGCTGTTTCTAAAAATCCGTGAAGATTCAGTCGCAGTTATGTCATGGAATAAGCGATTCGCAAAATTATATTTTAAATCTGGATAAAAGAAGAGATAAAATGTTAAAAGTTGCCAAAAAAGCTAGATTTAATTGCTCTATTATGTAATCAATTGAAAGGCAAAGTGTAACAAATGTAATTTATATATAATATGTATTTTAACGTATTGGATTGAATTTGGCATGGATATATATAGGTTTAATGTATAATATGAATTATTTGTATATATCTGCCTCTTATTCGCTGAAAATCAATGTTTAACCTTTCGTTAGCATTTTCTTAAGCGC
>JBDSUZ010000053.1:0-5121 GCA_039927395.1 Saprospiraceae bacterium
GATTTTCCACGCGCATTCTCTTTTTGACGACAGACCGGTCCCCGAGCGGAGTCGAGGGGTCTGCGTTAAAGCTGGATGACCAAATTTGTTCTACACGACTAAGCAGCTACTCATAAAACGGTGTTAGGCGTTGGTTCTTAGGTGTTTGGAAAACCAAATTCGACCTATCCTCGCAAACTCCTTAACTCCCTAACTCCCGATTCTCCCTAACTCCATCAGTTTCCGATATCCTCCAACAACTGCTGATAAAGCAAAGGGTTTTCCCTTTTGTCGCCCTTGGCTAACTCAATGGCTTGCTCGGCTTTGGCTTTGGCTTTCTTGGCGTTGCCATTCTTCCAAGTGTACCAGGCATCGAGGTAGACGTAGCTGGCTTTTGGTTCGGCGGAAGCTGCTTGGGCGGCCCATACACCTGCGTCTTTCCAGACTATTTGTTCTCTGCCAAATTGTTCTTGAACTTTCTTGGAAAGGGCATATAGGTCTGCAGGCTTATCTGCAAGGGCTTTTTTGGCGTAAGGAACAGCGGCACTCATAAAATCGGCTGCGCTTTTCTTTTGCATGGCTGCTGCCATATCGCATTTCCAGTTGAAAACGGCTGATTCGGCAGGCAATTCTTTTTTGACGATCTTCTTGGCATCTTCTGCCAATTCTGGAGCATCAAACTCAAGTGATTTTTGAGCAGTCTTGATGCAGGCAGTCAGAATTTTCTTGTCAACCGCTTCCTTGCCCATCAAGTCAGATACTTTGTTCTTGTTTTTTAGCAGCAACTCAAATGCTTTGGAATCGCTCTCCACAGCACCTTCATACAAGATTTTTTGGGTATTTGGGTCCGAAAAATCTTTGTTCTTGGCGAGGTAATCATTGACAATCTTGGCACTAGGCTTGCCTGCCTTATTTAGCGCTTTTACGTAATTGTAAACCAATTCGGGGCTGTGATCACCGGCGTCATATTTCTTTGCAAAATCCAGACTGGTATCAGTTTTCTTTAATGCCTCATCACCCAAAGCGATAAATTCCTCTCCGCCTCTGCCGCCGACGGCTTGGTGTGCCACCGCTCCATCAGGATTGATAAATAAGAAGGTGGGATAACTGCGGACTGGATACTTGCTGCCAAATTGAGGGCCTTCCCCCTTCTCCATGTCCATCTTGACATTGATAA
Organism: Saprospiraceae bacterium; assembly: GCA_039927395.1. Classification (GTDB taxonomy): domain Bacteria; phylum Bacteroidota; class Bacteroidia; order Chitinophagales; family Saprospiraceae; genus JBDSUZ01. The sequence continues at coordinate 1,157 of JBDSUZ010000053.1, forward strand.
AGTTCTCGTTGTAAAATTTGCCTACATCGGGCAAAATGAAAACCTGCGATGACATCCGCTTGCATGGGCCACACCAGGTGGTGTACGCATCTACAAAGATTGCTTTGTTTTCCGCTTTGGCTTTGTCCAAAGCTTCCTGCCAGGTGCCGTGAAAAAATTCTATTCCCTGAGCAGATGATGCAAACTGAAGGGCAGCAAAAATAAAGAGCAATAGTCCTTTTTTCATTCGGATCGATTTTGGTTTAGCGACACATTGATCTGCAAATTTCGTCAAAATTTTTGATCAATAGTCCAACAGCACAGTAACGTCGTTTTGTGCAAAATAGATCACTAAAAGCTTGCTTATTTAGCAGAATCTTTCGCTGCCTTGTTTTCAAAGTCCTTGACAACTTCTTCTGGGTCTCTGTCTAGAAGCGGAATGAGCTTATTGACCTGATCAGTAAGTGGGTGCTTAGGATACTCCTTCAAGAATTGCTCATATGTCTTCTTGGCGTTGATCTTGTCGCGCAAATCTTCGTCAAAGCAGAATGCAATCTTGAATAATGCATCCGCATTCTGATTGAATGAAGGGTATTTCTTGCGCACAGTTTCCCATAGTTCTATGGCCTTGGCATACTCGCCGATTGACTGGGATACATCACCGGCACGAAACAGATAATTTGGAGCTGCAGGGTCGTTGGGAAACTGCTCAGCAAATTTGACTTGACTCGATACTACGCTGTCTGCAACATTGCGGTCCATGGTAACTTGGCCTACCAGTTGCTTTTCAAAATTGCCAATCGAATTGGTCAATGCCTTTTTCTCCTCCACCGGCTCTTCCGGCTTTGTACTTTTCTCCGAATTGCAGGCTAGGATGGCGATATTCATTAGCGCAATCAACAATAGTAGGCTCTTGTTTTTCATTGAAATCATCATTGCTTCGACGTTTGAATCAAATTTGAGAAGTGAAGGTATGAAACAAATTTTAAATATGTGATTTCCTCATATATTCGAATTGCAGCGAAACCGCTTTGATAGCTTATTTTTGCAGCATGATCCAATCACACAGGGCCTCTTTTTTGCAACATCTCGGCCAGACAAGTCCATTTCCTTTGATGCTGGAAGTGGTGGATGCCCGCGGAATTTTTCTCTATGGCCCAAATGGGGAACAATGGATGGATCTGATCTCTGGCATCGGCGTCAATGCTTTGGGACATGCCGATCCTGATATTGTGAAGGCCGTCCAAGAACAAGCCGCTAGATTTATGCACACGATGGTTTATGGCGAGTATGTCCTGGCACCACAAGTGTTGTTGGCTGAACTATTAGCAAAGCATTTACCCGAGTCATTGAACTGCACTTACTTACTCGGTACGGGCACTGAAGCAACTGAAATGGCTATGAAACTAGCCAAGCGCTACACAGGTCGCCGACAATTCATAGCGGCTGAAAATGCTTATCATGGCAGCACGCAGGGAGCGGCCAGTCTCATGTCGCCAACAACATTTACACAAGCCTATAGACCGCTACTGCCAGGTATCCATCATATCAGATTTAACAATCTGACAGATCTTGACAAGATTACAAAGGACATTGCGGCTGTGATCATTGAAACGGTACAAGGGGAAGCTGGGGTGATTGTTCCACATGCAAACTACTTGCAAGCTCTCCGAGCTAAATGTGCAGAGACTGGCACATTGCTGATATTAGATGAAATCCAGGCCGGATTTGGTCGCACTGGCAATTTGTTCGCTTTTGAGAAATACGGAATCGTGCCCGACATCCTTTTGTTGGGAAAAGCTTTTGGTGGCGGAATGCCTTTATCTGCGGTTGTCAGTTCAAGAGAAATAATGATTACGCTTAGTGATCAACCTATCTTGGGTCACATTACGACGACCGGCGGTCATCCGGTTTCTTGCGCAGCGTCTGTAGCCGCTTTCAACAAACTAATCTCGGAAAATTTGATCGCCCAGGTGGCAGAAAAGGAAGCGCTCTTTCGTCAATTGTTGATCCATCCAGCTATCAGAGATTTACGTCCGGCAGGATTGTGGTTCGCCATCGAGCTGGCATCCTTTGATCAGGTCCAGAAAGTCGTGGCGCATTGCCTTGCCAATGGCGTAATCATCGATTGGTTCCTGTTCAATGATCGCAGTCTGCGCCTTGCTCCTCCATTGATTATTACGGAGGAACAAATCAGAGTGGCTTGTGCTGTAATTTTGGGGGGATTGGATAATCTATCTCAAGCTAGTATCAATTGCTAGTATAAGATATTGAGGTCGATAATTTCTTGACTTGAAAAATATTATCAAGAAGGTTTAAGGTCAAAATTTGACTAAGAAATATGAGATACTATCATAGCCTCAAATCATTTTGATTAAAAGTACTGGCAATCTCAATCCACAAGAGCTTTACCTAGCGTAAAATACATGCCCACTGTAAAGCGGTCACCCAAGCTGCCTGCATCTAGCCCGAAGTAAGTATCAGTCGTTTTTTTGTCGGAATCCTCCGCCTTGTATGTAGTGCGTTGATAACCCAGCGACCCAAGTGCGCCATAAACAGCTAAGCGTGGTGCCAGCTTGTACAAAAAACCAGCGTTCAACTGAGCACCAGTCATTGTGTTGAACTGAGTGTGGTTCTCAGAATAGCCTGGATACTCTGACTCCTCTCTGATGCGCATATATTCAATATTCAAACCAACGAAAGGCCTAAATGCTATTGTGTTGAAAAAGTAGCGACCCCAGATGAGGCCTCCGATACCGCGCTGTAAATTGGAACCACTATAACTAGCGCTTTGAGTATAGAGCACAGTATAAGTATTGGATGAGATGACCGTGGCACCCAGCCCCAATTGGAAATGATTGCTAGTCCAGTAGCCCAATTGCGGCGAAAAAATGAACGAACTTGAATTGTGCGGCGGCAGGCTATCACTTGATATGCTAATCTGATTAAACGAAAACTGAAGTCCGCCACCAACAACCCATTCACGTGATTGTGCCAGCAGATTTGAGCTGCTGATACAGTTCAACAGACAACATATTATAATTAGGTTGTACTTAAACATATGTAAGGACTTATAATGTGAAATAAATGCCTACTGTAAAGCGATTGCCCAAGGTGCTGAAATCGCCGCCAAAACTGTTGATCGTCCTTTCAGTAGTGCCGATTTTGCTGTTATAGCTCGTATAGCCAAATAAACCAAAGGAACCCACCGCAGCAACCCTGTCAGACAACGCATAACTGAATCCCGCCTGCAAATTCACGCCCCAGCTCAACGAAGTGCCTTTGCCATCTTCGATCGGAGGTGATTGATTCTGATCATAATCCTGTCGGTTTTTCCCAGGAAGATATGTAAAGTTTAAACCAGCAAATGGACGAAATTCGCCTTGCAGGAAAAAATAGCGCCAGTATAAGGTGCCACCGAAAGCGCTCGTATAAGCTGTTCCCGGGTAAATTGTACCGTTGGTAAAATTCGCTGTCGGTGCTTTCGAACCAGCATAGTTAATGCCAAGTCCAAATTGTACACGATCAGATAGCCAAACGCCAATTTCCGGCGAAAAAGACCAGTTTGATTCTTTCTGAGTATTGGTGGCCGTAGAACTTTTTCGTGTTTGTGAGGCATATCCGCCACGGCCGCCGAGATACCAATATCCCTGTTGTGCAAATCCTTGCATTGAAACAAGGAATAAACACCAAAAGAAGATTTGTTTTCTCATGATAGAGATTAAGGTATTATCACTGCTTAATAAATAACTCGGATTTCTTAACACCTTGGCGATCTATTACTGTGAGTATATAAGCACCAGCACGCAAATTATTTATTGGCAATTTAAACTTCTCCAAGTGTCGATCTACTTTTAAGAAAAGATCAGAAATCATGAGTGAACCAGCAATTGACGATATCATTAAATTTACTGTTTCATCTTCAAGATTAATCAATTGAATCGTCAGCAATTCGTCCACCGGATTTGGAAAAATTAAAAAGTTCC
>JBDSUZ010000054.1:0-5617 GCA_039927395.1 Saprospiraceae bacterium
GATCCGGCGGCGATTGTCATAATTGCCAATGCAGCAAATCCTAAAGTATTTATAGTCTTGCTATTTACAAAATCTCCCATTATTTTCTTATTGTTTGAAATGTGAAGAATTATTGCTATGAGTACTGGAGCAGTTATTCCATATAGAATAGCTGTATATATTAGAGCTTGAATAGGTGAAATACCTATGTAATTCATTGCTAATCCAAGCAGTAAAGAAATAGCTATTATTACATAGAAACCTTTTGCTTCATGAAATTTTTTGTCAAGTCCTTGTTCCCAACCAAATGTCTCGGTGAAAATGTAGGATAAAGAGCCGCTTAAGACAGGTATTGCTATTAGTCCGGTGCCAATAACACCGATGGCGAAGAGAAGATATGCTAAATTGCCAGCTAATGGTTTCAATGCCATAGCCGCTTGTTCGACGGTGTCTATTTGATGAATTCCGCCTTGAAACAATACTGTCCCGGTTGTAAGAATGATAAAATACATAACAAAACCTGAAACAGCCATGCCAAAATCTACATCTTTATTCATAGAGTGAATCATTTGTTTGTTTACTACCAGCTGCCTTTTCCTATTCTTCATTTCTTCAACTTCTACTGATGCTTGCCAAAAGAATAAGTAGGGAGAAATGGTTGTTCCTAATATACCTACGATGATGGCAAGGAATTCCTTGTCCAGTTTTATATTTGGAATAAATGTAGCTTTCAATATTTCAGCAAAATTTTGTTTGTATAAAAAAGGAACCACGAAGTAAACCAGCATGACAATACATACATATTTCAAGACCGAGGCAATTTTTTGATAAGGTAAGTAGATAATTAGCCCTAATAGTAGGACCGTAAAGAAGACGCTAAAAAAGCCAGCATCTATTGAAGGGAATAATAGGTTTCCCACGGCACCCATTGCTGCGATATCTGCGCCAATATTCATAACGATGGCTGGGAAACTAGACAATAGCATGATATATAAGATTGGTCGTGGATAATGTTGCTTGAGTGTTCCCGTCAAACCTTGCGAAGTTACCAATCCAATTCTTGCACACATTTGTTGAATTGCTGCCATAAGAGGAAACGCAACAATGGAAGTCCATAACGTTGAAAGCCCATAGGCTGCACCAGCCTGTGAGTATGTTGCAATTCCCGACGGGTCATCATCACTGGCTCCAGTAACTAGGCCCGGTCCAATCTTTTTCCAGAAGGACGCTACTTTAGTTAGGATGTTTTTCCTACTTCTCATTTGTTGTTTCTTGTTGAGATGTGTCGTTCTCATCGTCAATTATGATGAGCAACATTGTCAATTATACGGACTGTTTGACTGGAAGTATTACATGAAACTCTGCGCCCTTATTTTCTTTGGCATTGGTAAACAATTCTCCATGATGGTTTTCGACGATTTTCTTTGCTAGTGCTAAGCCAATACCCGTGCCGACAAAGTCTTCTTTGCTGTGCAGACGTTGGAAAATAGTGAATATTTGCTTGGCGTATTGTTGTTCAAAGCCTATACCATTGTCTTTGAAAATTATTTCAAAGTAAGACTGTAATTCGATTTCGTTAGTCGGGACATTCTTGTTGAGTGACGGATATTTTTGAATTTCTTTTTGTGACAGTAAGCGTGATGAGATAGTAATTACTGGTGGTACCCCTTCTTTGCAAAATTTGAGAGCATTGGAGATGAGGTTGTTAAAAAGCTGGTTCATCTGCAAAGGGATTGCATCAATAGTTGGTAGTTCATGTATTATTATTTCAGCTTTCTTGTCCTGTATTAGCAGCTCAAAATCGTTTATAATACTTTTTAGAGTTTCATTCAAATCAGTTGGCACGAACAATGTTTCGAACTGAAGCAGTTGCGAAAAATTGAGCAGATCGTGGATAAGCGCCGACATGCGGGCAGAAGAGCTTTCGATTTTGTTAAGATAGGATTTTACTTCTGTGCTTAATTCATCCTTATGCATGTCCTGCAAGCGTGCGGAGAAGGTGATAATTTTCCTCAATGGCTCCTGCAAGTCGTGGCTTGCTACATATGCAAACTGCTCTAAATGGCCGTTGGTTTGATTTAATTCTTCGTTTAAGATTTGTAGTTCGGCAGTTCGTTCGATTACCTTGGCTTCTAATGCTTCGGTAAATTTTTTCTGTACTTCAATTTCAGTATTGCTTCCTATCCACCCGGTAATGTTGCCTAGCATGTCTTTTTGTGCACTGGCATGACATATATGCCAACGGTAAGTTCCATCATGATAGCGAATGCGCTTTTCCATATTAAAATCTTCGCCTGTTTGAAGGGAGTGATTCCATAACTTTAAATCCTCTTTAAGGTCATCAGGGAAAACAATTTTCTTCATGCCGTCGCCTGTCAACTCTTCAAAAGTTAGTCCTGTGTAATCAAGAAAATACTGGTTGATATAATTTTTCTCACCATCGAATGCCGCGGTCCATATCATGTTAGGGATGGTTTCAGAGAGGGTTCGGAATTTGGCTTCGCTTTCTTCTGTTTGTTTTTTAGCCATCACCTGTAGAGTTACATCGGTGGCAAGCACGGTAACGCCTGTTATGGTATCATCCACATCGCGGTAAGGCTGATATACAAAATTGAAATAAACATCTACGGGTATTCCGTTGCGCACTAAAATGGCTTTGGTTTCAAATCCTTCGTAAGCCACTCCGGAAGCGTACACATCGGCAAGCAATTTCGGAAATACCTGATCTTTTAATTCGGGTACACCTTCCAGCAGAGGTTTGTTAAGCACAGCATTTCCTTTTCCAAGTCCAGTCAGCATTGGCTCATTAGCATAAGCAAGTATCATTTCAGGTCCCTTATAGATAGCTATTGACATAAGCGATTGCGACAAGATATTGCTGAAACGCTTTTCGCTTGCTTCAATTTGTTTACGGGCATTTACCTGTTCCGTAACATCATAAGCAAAAACTAAAATACCTTCTGTTTTATCTTTATCATTAGCAAATGCCTGATAAGTTAAATTGGCATAAAACTGTTGGTGATTTCCATTGCCCTTATTCAACATTACGGGCATTTCTTTTCTAGTAAATGTTTCACCGGTTTTATATACATTATCAAGCAACTCAATAAAACCCTGTCCTGCTATTTCGGGAAGTGCTTCAAGCGCTGTTTTACCTATAGGGTTATGGTTGCTAATAAACTCCATGAAAGCAGGGTTGGCAAATTCATATATATGTTCAGGTCCTTTGAGAATGGCAAGCATAGCTGGCGCTTGTTTAAAAAAATCGTGCAACAACTTACGCTCTTTTTCTGTTCGGGCTTCGTTTATTCTCAATATTTTTTCTGCATTCACCCTGTCAGTTATATCTTCCAATGCAAGAAGTATTAACTGTTCTGCTTTCTTTTCATTTACAATTTGCCGTGCATTTATCAGGATAGTTCGCTCTCCCTTATCCGGCAAACGGAGATTTATTTCAAAATCTTCTATGAGGTTTTTTTGAGGAAGAATTTTTTCGAGCAAGGTGCGAAGCAAGGTATCATCGAACTGATGATTTTGTATTTCGTAAAATAATTTGTTTTCGGTTTCTATTTCTTCTACATTAAACTTTTTGTAGAAGGCAGCGTTTGCGGTTTTTACACGCAATGTTTTGTCAAGAACCACAAGAGGCTCGCGCATGGTGGTTATGATAGCTTCGGAATAAAAACGGGAAGTATTAAGTTGTTCTTGCTTGTCAAGCATCTCCTGATTTACGATGACGAGCTCTTCGTTGGTAGATTGCAGTTCTTCTTTTGAGGTTTCTAATTCTTCGTTCAGGCTCTGCATCTCCTCATTGCTGCTTTGCAATTCTTCGTTGGCACTTTGCAATTCTTCATTGTAGGCTTCCATATCTTCTGTAATGGAGCGCATATCTTCACGGGTGTGCGAAAGTTCTTTTTCCAATTGCTCGCTTCGCTTTTGGGCTTCTGCGGTTTTTGTTTTTCCTGATGAAGATTTTATTGCTTCCTGCTCCGCAGGAATTATTTTATTCTCAAAGCGAATTAAGTAATGCGGTTCAATGATATCAGTGAGTGGAACGATTTCAATGTTGACTAAAGATTGCTCGCTGTTGATCTTGACAGGAATATTTTCTTTATTGACCGTTGACTGTTCTTTTGCTGCTTTATGAATGGCGTTGCGTAATTCAAAAGATAAACCTTCGCGCGCCATCTTAATAAGATTGTGAGTTGGCTTGCCCTGCGGTGCTTCCAAAAAAGGAGTGATGATACCGTGGATATGCACGATGTCCATTGCTTCATTTACAACTACGCTTGCAGGGGATTTTGAAATCATAATTGCCTCTGCGCTTCTACGGAAATCGGTTTGTGCGACTACTGCTTTTGATTCCGTTTTATCTTTTGTAGCTAAGGCTTCCTCTTTGCGTTCTGTTGCTACATGCATGAACCGGCCTGGTGCGGGCTTACGTGAATAAATTTTTTCATGTTTATCGAATTGCGTAAACAAATCGGATGATGCCCCTGTGGTTTCGGAATTACCCAAGAGAAGAAATCCGTTATCTTTGAGCGCGTAATGAAACGTAGAGAATGCTTTTTTCTGTAAAAAAGTATCCATATAAATAAGCACATTGCGACAAGAGATTAAATCCATTTTTGCAAATGGGGGGTCTTTCAAAAAATTGTGCGGGGCAAATACGCACATATCACGAATGAGTTTGCTTACTTCATAACCGCCATTATTTTTTACAAAATAATTTTTCAATTTAGTTGCAGAAATTTTTTCTACTTCGTCTTTGGTGTATATGGCTGCACGTGCTTTCTTAATTGATTTCTCTGAAATATCGGAAGCAAAGATTTGAATTCTAGTGTTAGATGATTTTTCGCCTAAAAATTCATGCAGGCCAATAGCAATTGAAAATGCTTCTTCGCCTGTGGAGCATCCTGCGATCCACACGCGTATAGGGTCATCAGCAAATTTATTTTTAAAAATGGCGGGAAAAACAGTGTCGCACAATGTTTGAAAAGTTTTTGGGTCCCGAAAAAAAGAAGTAACGGGAATCAGCACATCCAGAAAGAGTGCATCCAGTTCGTCTTTATCGGTACGCAAAAATTTTAAGTAATCGGTAAGGTTTATCTTTTTTGCAATGGCAATTCTCCGCGCTATACGCCTGTGAAAAGTCGGCTGCTTGTAGTTAGTAAAATCTACTCCGCTGCTCTGATGAAGCAACAAAAGAATTTGTTTGAAGATAGCTTCATCGTCTTTTGGAAGTTCTTCTTCTTCTTCTTTGAAAAAATGAGCAGTTTGATATGCTCTGTTGATATCCAAAAGTTGCGCAGGAATTTTTTCGGGAGCTAAAATAAAATCAACTACTCCTGCATTTACTGCACTTTGCGGCATACTGTCGTAAGCAGCAGACTCGAAGTCCTGAACAATGCTGATGCCACCGTTTTCTTTAATGGCTTTTAATCCGAGCGTGCCATCGCTGCCTGTACCTGATAACACCACACCTACAGCAAACTCCTTGTGTACATCGGCAAGTGAGGTAAAAAAAACATCAATGGAAAGATTGAGAATTTTTCTGTCGCGTGGAGTGAGTTGCAGCACACCATCAGTTGATGTAAGATTTTTGTTAGAAGGAATGATGTAGATGTGGTCGGGTGCA
>JBDSUZ010000055.1:0-3205 GCA_039927395.1 Saprospiraceae bacterium
TGCACTTGCTGGATTCTCGATGGGTGGCAGTATCATACTCAAGTATCTTGGTGTACATGGCTCAAATCTCCCTGAGGAAATTATTGCCGGAGTTGCTGTTTCGACTCCTTGTCATCTGGAGACCTGCAGTGAACGGCTCGATTGGGGCCTGAACAGGATTTACAGAAAACGATTCCTTGATCAATTGATTCCAAAAATTATAGCAAAAGAAAAGCAATATCCCGGTCTCTTTGATCTGACTAAGATCAAGGATATCAAGAAGATGCGCGACTTTGATGAATTTTACTCTGCTCCAGCAAATGGCCTTTCGACAGCAGATGAATTTTATAAATATGGCTCTTCAATATATTACATGGATGGGATCAAGTTGCCCACATTGTTGCTCAATGCAAACAATGATCCTATCCTATCGCCATTGTCGTATCCAGTTGAGATTGCGGAGGATTCAGACTACATATTTTTGGAAATTCCTAAACAGGGTGGACATGTTGGGTTTTCGCAAAAATCAGCGATTCCATGGCATGAAGTCCGTCTTTGTGAATTCCTAGGTTCAATCGCCTGAGATGCTGGTCGGATACTTGGTCAGATTTATCTAAATAAATGGGCTTGAGGGAACCTCATCCCATAAGCCTCTGTTATATTCGCGTTCGGTTAGGCATTTTACATATTACCTTGCCAAGACATTCGTTTGAATAAAAATTAGAACTCAATAGTATGGCTCCATCATTGCAGGAATCGTTCCAAAACGCTGACAACGTAGATCCAAAAACATATGATTTCCTCCTCAAGGCATTGGAGAGAAACAATCAGCCAGGATTTGACTATCTCGAATTCAAGCAATCGCTAAATGCTTTGCTCAAAATGAATATGGATCTTCCTACCGCCATGAAATCGGCCTATACTACCGCATCAACGATGGGTCTGACAAAAGACAAACTTATGGATACTGCTGAGCAATACAAGCAGGTTCTGTTTACCGAAAGAGCTCAGTTTGACTCAGCGCTCAAGAAGCAGATCCAACAGAAAGTGGATGGAAAGAAGGCCGATACTGATGCTATGAAGAATAAAATCCTAGACTATCGCGAAAAAATCCGCCAGATGGAGGCCGAAATCGAGTCTTGGAAAGTAAGTATTGATAAATCAGATCAAGAGATTCAGGAATCTTTGCAATTGATCGAAGGCACCAAATCAAAATTTGAAGATACATTTGACAAACTTGTAGCTCAGATCATCGGCGATATCGACCTGATCAAACAATATGTGTAGTGCTATCGGCACAAGTACATTAAAGTAAAAAAGAAATATGACACAATTTCAATCAGCTGATTTCAGCAAGAAGTCATTCTGGAAAAGACCGGAGGGAGTCACAGGTGCATTAGTGCTAGGCGGACTGCTCCTCGGTGGTGGATACCTCTTGTATCAGATATTGCCAACCCTAATCCTTCTGGCAAGTAACGTCTTGTATCTCGCTTTGATGCTAGCTGCATTAGGCGCTATTCTATACATGGTCTTGGACCCCAAAATGCGAAATCTTGTATGGTACATGTACCAAAGCGTAATGCGTTGGGTCACAGGAATCTTCATAAATCTTGATCCAATTGGTATTCTCAAATCGTACGTGAGCGATCTGGAAAACAATCTGCGCAAAATGAGCACTCAAATTGGAGTACTAAGAGGACAGATGCGCAAACTTGAAGGTGTTATGCAGCAAAATAGCAAGGACATCGACTTAAATATGAAAATCGCCAGTAAGGCGCAGGAAAAGGAAGATCAAAGAAATACTGTCCTTTCATCGCGCAAGGCTGCACGACTTCAAGATAGCAACAGCAAATATCAGGAACTATTTACAAAGATGGAGATTCTCTATCGCATCCTGAGCAAGATGTATTCCAATTCGGAGATCCTGCTTGAGGACACAAAGGATCAGGTAGCACTCAAAGAGCAGGAAAGAAAAGCAATACGCGCATCGCATTCGGCGATGAAATCCGCCATGAGTGTCATTTCGGGTGATCCTGACAAGAGAGCGATGTTTGACCGCGCAGTCGAAGCCATTGCAGACGATGTGGCCAATAAAGTGGGAGAAATGGAGCGCTTCATGGAAATGTCAACCAGCTTCATGGATTCCGTTGATTTGCAGAATGGCGTGTTCGAAGAAGAAGGCATGAAAATGCTGGAGCAATGGGAAAAGCAGTCAACATTGATGTTGATGAATGATGGCAAAGCAGCAGAAACGAACACTTTGGATCTCAATGCTGCTGAAAAAGTAAAAAACTTGAACAGTCCTGAAGAGAATAAGGGTGATAACAAGTATGATAATCTATTCAACAGCTAGAACAAGCTAATTGACCTATTGACCTTTTTCTGGCGTTTCCGCTAACTTTTCGGGGATTAGTCCGAGTTTTTTGCCTTGATCAAGCATGAATTGATATGCTTCGGGGAAATTATTGCTTAGGTCTCCTTCCAATATTGCCTCCCGTATTGCATTCTTGATCATTCCTACTTCCTTGGATGGCTTGATAGCGAAGGTCTCCATGATCATCTCACCGCTAACAGGTGGCTGCCATCTCCGAAGATTGTCATGCGACTCAACTTCAGCAAGCTTCAATCGCAATATTTCATAATTTTCGAGGTAGCGCTTGACTTTGCTATCGTTCTTGCTTGTAATATCGGCCTCGCAAAGCAACATCAAATCGTCGATATCATCACCAGCATCAAAAAGCAGACGACGTACGGCCGAGTCTGTGATTTCTTCTTTAGTAAGTGCTATTGGTCGGAGGTGTAATCGCACCAATTTCTGCACAAATTTCATCTTGTGATCCATCGGCAACCTCAAATGCTTGAATATCCTTGGAACCATCGCAGCTCCCAGCGCTTCATGACCATGAAATGTCCAGCCCAACTCAGGATCGAATCGCTTGGTTGGCGGCTTGGCAATATCATGTAAGATGGCGCTCCAACGCAACCATATATTCTTGGTCTTAGTGCTCAGATTGTCGAGCACTTGTAGGGTGTGATAGAAATTGTCTTTATGTCCAACACCATTTTTGGTTTCAACACCGTGGAGTGCCACCATTTCAGGAAATATCAAATGCAAAAGGCCTGTATCGAACAACAATTTGAATCCAACGGAGGGCTTGCGGCTCATGATGATCTTCTCCAACTCCACAGTGATACGCTCCTGCGATACGATCTGTATCCTCCCTTT
>JBDSUZ010000056.1:0-5051 GCA_039927395.1 Saprospiraceae bacterium
ACAATTTCAAAGGAAGAGGTCAAGAAAGTTGAAACTAAGCTAAATCAAAGACCCAGAAAACGATTTGATTTTAGATCACCAATTGAGGAATTTAATTTATCAACCAAAGTTGCATTTACGACTTGAATTCAGGTATCTCTATTTTAATAAAGGTAAAATAATATTGCTTTTAATTAGTGCTATATTCGGCTCATGTCATCCTGATATTCCGCAGAATCCTGTGATTATAGATCCTATAGATACAATTGAAACTAACCAATATGTCGAGTTGTTGTGGAAAAAACCCATATTAGATGATACCATTGATGTTGGAAGTAAAATGCCTATCGTTTATCAAAGCAAGGCTGGTTTAATTCATGAATTTGGTGGGTCAAATCGGTTATTGACTTTTCGAGAGTCTAATCTGGGAGAAATTTTATGGACATGGCAAAACCCCAATTATTTTGGAGAAGATTTTACAAACAAAGCTCCACAAATATTTGGGGATTACATGTTATTATCAGGCTGGAATAATATGACGGTAATTAATTTAAGCACTGGAATTGAGGTTTGGACATTCAATACCAAGGAATTGGGAAATTATTGTGGTGGTGTTTATCATACCTTGATTGGTGATCAAATTTATTTATCCGTTCACGAATGTAACTCAAAACGGACACAAAGAAAGTTATTCAGATCATCGATAATAAATAGAAATTGGGAATTGATTTATCAACATGATAGGAATGATGGTTATGAAGGAAATTTCATGCCGTCAGCTTTTTACAATAACTCGGTTGGAGATTCATTATTAATATTTCAAGATAGAATGATTAATTTTTCAACACAAGACAGCAGAGTTGATTTAATAGCGTTTAATTTAAATTCACGAATCATTGAATGGAAAGTTGAAGACATAGATCCTGAAGGCAGTAGTAATGTTCGAGCTCCAACGGTCTACCAGAGCAAAGTATTTTTCATGGGTCAAAGAACAATTCACTGCGTTACTGCGGATAGTGGTAAATTTGTATGGGAAAGACAATACCCTAAAGAATCAGATGGATCGTATGCCAAGCATTTTAGTGGAGATATGAATTTACCGGTGTTTAACAACATGTTAATATCTCATCCTGATAATCAATTGATGGAAGCGTTGAATCCAAATTCCGGAATTCCTATTTGGATACAATCTGAAGACTCACACCAAGTTAATAAGGTAGCAGGAGATCCTTATGAAATGATTTTGTATAAAGATTATATTATTTATTCCTCTCAATCCCAAGGTGGAGTTTGCTTCCATAAATTATTCAATGGTGAATTAAGGTACAGACTCAGGTCTCCCAGCATTAAAAAAAGTAGCGGGCATGATTTTAATAAACCAATTGCCATTGATCAAGAGTTAGGACTTTTATATGCTTGTGATGGGTGGTTTTGGTATTGTTATAAGTTGAAGATTTAGCGACGAGCTGATAAGTTGAAAGAATCGCTGCGCTCTGGTTAGTTGTTGAGTCGCTTAGGAGTCTAGTTGAGCAGTTGCACACTTTGCAAACTCGCAAACTTGCAAACTTCCTTACGCCTTATACCATATGCCATACGCCAATACTTGAAGGCGCTGCGCGCCGATGATTTGAAAAAATCGCTTCGCTCTGTTTAGTTGTTGAGTCGCTTAGGCGTTTAGTTGAGCAGTTGCTCACTTTGCAAACTCGCAAACTTGCAAACTTCCTTACGCCTTATACCATAGGCCCTACGCCTTTTCTTTGATTTGGCTGTTTCCAGCACCTAACACCCAGCACCTAACGCCATTTTTCCCAGCACCCAGTACCCAGCACCTAAAAACCATAAAAAAAGCCCGGCACTACTTCAAGCACCGGACCCCGTTTAAATAATCAACTCCAATCAATAAGAGTTGAATAGACTATTTATTTTCTTTTAGACCGTAGAGGTAGTAGTTGTCATGAACATATAGGTAGCCGGTTTCGGGGTCGATGCCGACACCGCTCCAGCAGTAACATTGGTCGAGATATTGTTGGTCTTCCACTTTGTACTTCCAGATTAGGGCGCCGGTGGTCAGGCTGTGACAGTAGACGCGACCGCGGCCTGCGGAGGTGTAATAAAGTCGGTCATCCTTGAAACTCAGATCGCTGGGACTCTCGCCGCCATCGTGGTTTTGCCAGATGATAAAACCGGTGTCTGGATTAAATGCCCAGATCGTGTTATCGCCTGGTTTGATGATCAACATATTGTTGATGAGTACCGGATCTGCAAAGAATAGCGTCCTTGAACCGCCCGGATTGAATTTGAAAAGCCAAATGGTATTGCCAGTATTTGCGTCGAGGCAATACATGGTGTTGTCGCCAGAGAAATATATTTTGTCGCCCTTTGAAATTCCTTTACAGATGCTTGAGTTGCCTGAAGGCGTCAGGCTGTCGCGCTTCCAGAGTATCTTTTTGTCGCGCAATCGCATGGCGTACAGATCGACCTTGTCGCGTGTTTTGTCAAAGTCATATTGACGATTTTGAAAGATCACAACCGAATCCTGATCTTTGTCGTAAATCACCTGGCTGACCTCCACACTTGCACTAAAACCATCGGCTTTATCAAAATGCATGAGGTTTTCGACTGCTCCGGTCTTGGTATCGACGCGGATTAGGGTCGAGGCATCGTATTGGGTATCGGATGAACCATAGATCTGCTCATGGTGAAAGCAAAATCTGTTATTGTTGTATAGCGTAGGATCGGTATTGTACAGGACCCGCTCGTAGGTGGAGAGATTGAGCTTGACGAACTGCTCGTTTTGGGCGAAGTACATATCCTTGCCCTCAATATGGCGGCCTCCATGGCTAGTGATGCTTGTGCTATGATCATCATGGACATAATAGTCTATCCTCTCTCCCGTCAGCTTGTTGCGCGATACGATGGTATCATAATGCCTGCCTATGCCGGAGAGCGTGACTGAATTGTAAACTCTGTCACCTAGCACATAAGGCATCATAGTTTGGCTGCCGTAATTGTTGCCTCCGAGTTTCTTCCACACGATCGATACAGCACTTGTGTCGACTACTGGACCAGTGGGATCGGGGATGCCAGGCTCAGGGGTACAGGCATAAAAAAGGACGAGGAAAAACAGTAACTGCTTCATAAAAAATTAATTGATTAATAAAATTCAAAGCTGCCAATGGGGCAGTATATTCTTCTTCGAACTAATACTTCAATAAATACGAAAGAGCCTAAAAGTTCTCTTGCAGACAGTACAAATAATAATGGTCTTGCACAAATAAATAGCCGCTTTCGCGGTCGATGCTAACGGCATTAATACAGAAACACTGTTTTGTGTTTTTAGGTTCCTCAACTCCATATTTCCAAATTACTCTTCCTGATTCGATTTCATGGCAGTAAACCAATCCATCCGCAGCAGAAGTATAGTATAATCTCTTTTCATTGAATGTCAGATCACTCGGACTCTGGCCCGCCTTAAGATTTTGCCATTCTATGCGGCCAGTGTCGGGATCGAATGCCCATATAGTGTTGTCATCGGCTTTGACTATCAACAAATTGTTGACAATGATAGGTTTACAATTGAATAAGGTCCCCGCAGCAGATGTAGGAAACTCATAAAACCAGACCTTCTTACCCGTTCTGATATCAAAACAATAGAAACTATTATCGCCAAAAAAGTAAAACCTATTGCCCCTCAATAGACCTGGAGAGATACTTGAATTACCTGAGGCCGTGATGTTATCAATCTTCCACAGCAACTTTTTGCCTTCAATCCTCATTGCATACAGATCCACTTTGCCTTTCGATGTCAGGATATTGTTTTGCTGATTTTGAAAGATGACTATCGGATCTAGGTTTTGGTCAGTAGTAAGTAGACTAATCTCTATGTTTGGTTGCAGATCATTATCGATATCCAATTGGATTAAGTCTTGCATAATGCCAGTGCTTAGATTCAGGCGAAAGAGCTTGGATTTGACATCCCCCATCTTAGCAGTACAGTATAAGTAATCGTCGTAGTAATACAGTCTGCCTGAATTAATATATGCTGGGTCTGTAGGGTAGCTCTCTTTAACGCCAGTGATGAAATTCCACTTTACGATAGCGTCATTTTGGGTAACATACAGATTTTCGTGCAAGAAAACCTGAGCCCCCCGGCTAGCGATATTTGGACCTAAGTTGTCGGTGGCGTATTCGAAAAACGTTTCTCCTGTCAAAGAATTTCTAACGACTATGGTATCTTGCGCACCTGAAGAACTGATCGAATAAGCTACTTTATCTTGCCAGACATAGGGATTGAATGTAAAGCTGCCAAGCTCAGAGCCCAGCTTCTGCTTCCAAATTACGCTGAGTGCTGGCTGCATTGGCATATCATACCTATTGCCACAGACTCCGTAGGTGCTTTCGTCATAGTGACAGGAGCAAAGGGATAGGACCAGGATAAATGCTAAGTACTTCATTTATAATTGATTGACATATCTACCTAGGAGCCAGAGCGGAATGGCTATTTGCCTTCCTTCAAACAATAAATATAGTAGTAATCATGGACATAAAGGTAACCAGTTTCGGGGTCGATGCCAACTCCACTTGCGCAATAGCATTGATCAATATATTCTTGATCTTCCACCTTATATTTCCAAAGCATTTTCCCTGTTGCTAGGCTGTGACAATATACCCGACCATCACTCAAAGAAGTGTAGTAGGCTCTGTCATTATAGATGGTTAAATTGTTAGCCGATGCTCAGCTATCTTGACATTTTCAAAAAGTACAATCATCGTGTATACATTCTTCAAAAACAATTGACAAAACTGCTCACCATCGAATGTAAGATTCAAATAAAATTAGATATTCTGTATTAAATTCAAAATACAACCAAATAACTGATTTATTTCTTGCACTTTGTTTTCCACTTCAGCCTTATCCTCCCCTAACAATATAACATTATCCTCGACTGGAAGTTCTAAAATATAATCCTCAAAAAGTGACAGTTTATCGTCCAGCTTCCTAATCAAATGACCATTCAAATTATAAGAAGAAATAATACTTTTAAAAAAAACCAACGAGTGAATCGTTGCTC
>JBDSUZ010000057.1:0-3571 GCA_039927395.1 Saprospiraceae bacterium
TCAATCCCGCAAGTATCATGCCCTTGGTCGAGATCATCCCGGCTATACAGACAAATGATAGCACGAGTGCCAAAGCCAAGGAGCTGGCTCAAAATTGGGGAAAGACGGTCGTAATGGCTAAAGACACGCCCGGATTTATCGTCAATCGTATTGCAAGACCATTTTATGGAGAAGCGATCAGAATTTACGAAGAGGGAATCGCCGAGCCTCATACTATTGATGCCGCGATGACTTCGATAGGTGGATTTAAGATGGGACCATTTGCGTTGATGGATTTCATTGGCCACGACGTCAATTATGCCGTCACGGAATCTGTTTTTGCATCATTTTATTTCGACCCGCGATACAAGCCTTCGTTTACACAAAAACGACTCGTCGAAGCTGGCTACCTGGGACGCAAAAGCGGTCGTGGATTTTATTCATACCCAGATGGGCCGCAAAGTGTAATTGAACTGGACTCAAAACTTGCAAGAGAGATATTTGAGAGAATTCTGGCGATGCTAATAAATGAGGCTGCCGATGCACTATTTCTTGGCGTCGCTTCAAAAGAGGATATCGACTTGGCCATGACCAAGGGAACCAACTATCCACAAGGACTATTGGCTTGGGCTGACGATCTTGGCATTTCGTATGTGGTCTCGATCCTACATGGATTATATGCCGAATATCAGGAGGACAGATATCGCTGCAGCCCTTTGCTTCAGCGCATGGCTCGCAACTACGAACAATTCTATTAAGCGGGATTAACAAATAATTAACTGGAAGAGAGGAACCATTTTAGCAACTAATGGCCTCAAATGCCGTTCAGTAACTTGTGAAAAGCAAAAGAAACATACTAATAGCCCTATTATTAATAATGCTTGGCGGCATGTCAGGACTAAAAGCCCAAGATGTTTCCATTGCAAATTTTGATGGTCTCAGGCCATTGCTTGAAAAGAAGAATGACACCATTTATGTCATCAATTTCTGGGCAACTTGGTGCAAACCATGCGTCGAGGAACTTCCATTTTTCGAACAATTGGCACAAACAAAATTTGATACGCCGGTCAGGATAATCTTGGTTAGCCTTGATTTTAAGAGCCAACTCAAAGCAAAGTTGATTCCATTTGTCAAAGCTCATCCACAACTTCCGGAGGTAATACTACTCTCTGACCCTGACTCCAACAAATGGATACCTGAGGTCGACAAAGACTGGGGAGGCGCTATTCCGGTAACTTTAGTTTATCAAGGCTCAAAACGAAAATTTAAAGATGATGCGTTTGAGAACTTTGATGACTTGATGCAATTTCTTCAATCATTTCTAAAATCATAAACTATGAAACGCGTACTCCTTTTTTTCGGCCTGTTCTGGGCATTTACCTTTCTCTCAGCTTTTACAATCAACAAGATTGAAGGATTCAAAGTGGGAGACAAAGCCGTAGACTTCAAATTGAAGAATATCGATGGCAAAATGTTTTCACTTAAAGATGTAAAGGATGCCAAGGGTTACATCGTAATATTTACTTGCAATCACTGCCCATATGCCATAGCCTACGAAGACAGACTCATAGCATTACACAAGAAATATGCACCACAAGGATATCCAGTAATTGCGATCAATCCGAATGATCCTAATGTGCAGCCTGCAGACGGATTTGCGGAAATGCAAGAAAGAGCAAAAGACAAGAAATTCCCTTTCGTATATCTGTTTGACGAAGGACAAAAGATATATCCACAATATGGCGCCACAAGAACTCCACACGTTTATTTGCTTGATAAAAGCTTGAATGTCAAATATATTGGAGCGATCGACGACAATTCAGAAGATGCATCAATGGTGAAAACCAAGTATGTTGAAAATGCAATTGAGGCGATGAAGGCCGGCAAAGAAGTTGATCCTAGCTTTACAAAAGCAATAGGTTGCTCTATCAAGGCTGTAGCTAAGAATTAGTCAGAGGCCAAGATTTTAAGAAAAAAAAAGAGGTGTGATCTGCGAGACCACAACCTCAAAACAACAAAAACCATGAAAACCTTTTCCTGATATCTTACGCTACTAAATTACAAGTTGCTGATCAAATAAAAAAGGGATTGAAGAGATATTTGCAACAAAATTATCTGTTCATCGACCAATATGAAGAATTAATACATAGAAAGCGGGCATTTGTCCGCTTTTTTTGTTGGTGGAGACTTCAAAGTTAAAACCTGTCTTGAAATATCTATTTGTGTCTAAGAAGCTGAAACTTATCTAATTCTTCGTACTTCATTATCTTGTCCCAATATTTATCTGAGCAATCCCCCACTCTATGCTTATTGACATCCAGCGACAAGGAATTATCAAACGCAAGTACGAATTCAAACTGAGAGATGAATTGATCGGAACACTCGGCTATCAGCGCTTCTTTTCCAAACAAGCTGTCATGCAATGGGGAGACCAAAGCTGGAGTGCCTGCAGAAAAGGAGTATTCAGACGCAAAGTTGTGATGCAGCAAACGGGGGGCGAAGCGCTATCGTTTGATTTTAGTGTCAAGATGGGCAAAATGGTGCCCGTCACCTACCAAGGTAATCAATACTTCTTTAGGAAAAATGGGATCTTAAACACAACATACTCCTGGATCAATTCCGCAGATCGCGAACTAATGGAATTTCGAAAACTAAGGAAGAGGAATCCGGAGATCATTGTCAGTCTCTCATTTCAAGATGATCCTCACATGATGTGGCTTGCATTTCTTGGTTGGTTTTTTATCATTTGCACTAAAGAAGATCAAGCTGCTGCTGTAGCTGCTGCTGGATAAATCATTTGTACTTTTGTTCAGTACACATTTCACGATATAACTTCTTTCCAATATGGGCCGGCTCAAGCGACTTCTGATCATTTTCATACCCTTGGTGATACTATTGCAATCAATTGATCAATTGAATCTCTTGGATTGGTCATGGCAATTGCTTGCGGCATTTCGATGGACCGCTTTACTTGGACTTGCATTTTATGGCAGCAAGAGAGGAAATCTGACCTATTGGATCATGCTCAGCATGTTTATCGGAGCCGAAATTGGATATGATTTTCCGGCGTTTGGCGTGCAGCTCAATGTGCTGAGCATGATATTCATGAAGCTAATCAAGGCCGTAATAGCGCCATTGGTGATTGGTACATTGGTTGTCGGTATTGCTGGCCATTCCGATATGAAGCAGGTGGGGAGAATGGGCATCAAAGCGTTGATCTACTTTGAAGTGGTAACCACTTTGGCTTTGATCATCGGTCTATTTGCCATCAATTGGACACAAGCTGGAGCTGGCATTATTCAGCCGGCAAATATGAAGGCAGATTTGCCACAAGTGGCTCCACAAAACTGGCAGGATATATTGTTGCACTCATTTCCCGAAAACATTGCAAAATCAATCGCCGACGGACAAGTGCTCCAAGTGGTCGTTTTTGCGATCATATTCTCTATAGGTCTGCTTATGCTGCATGAAGACAAACGTCGTCCAATGCTAGATTTCTGCGAAAGCTTGTCTGAAACGATGTTCAAGTTTACCAATGTCATCATGTATTTTGCTCCATTTGGCGTAGCCGGTGCTATGGCATATACCATCG
>JBDSUZ010000058.1:0-11795 GCA_039927395.1 Saprospiraceae bacterium
TCATTGCTTTGCCAGTGCGGTTTGACGTACTAGTTGTCGATGATGGGTCACCTGATGAGACCGCTTCGATTGTAGAATCCTTCAAAGCAAGATATCCCGGTCACATTTTTCTGATGCAACGGGGAGCAAAACTGGGATTAGGCACTGCCTACATCGCAGGTTTCAAATGGGGCATTCAGCAAGCATATGATTACTTGTATGAGATGGATGCTGATTTTTCGCATCCGCCTGAAGATCTTGTACGTCTCTATCAGGATCTTGTTGAGCATCATGATGTCAGCGTGGGATCACGATATATCCGCGGAGGGAAAGTAGAGAACTGGCCTTTTGACCGAATACTGCTATCATATGGCGCGTCATGGTATGTTCGCCTGATTACCTGGATGCCTGTCAAAGATCCTACTGCAGGTTTTGTCGGTTACAAGCGCAAGGTACTAGAAGCTATTGACCTTGACCAGATTCGCTTTATTGGCTACGCATTTCAGATCGAAATGAAGTATGCCGCACGAAGCCTTGGATTCAGTGTTGGCGAAATACCAATAACATTCAGAGATCGCATAGCTGGTGAATCAAAGATTCATTCGAGCATCATCACCGAAGCCATTTGGGGCGTCATCAAGATGCGTTTCCGCTCCTTTGTTCATTCCTACCGCAGACAAGCTCTAACTGAAGCTGGTCCTGCGGCCAAAGTGGATTGACAAAAATCTAATTTCAGTTTTTTAACCAAACGATCGTTTGTTGTATCTTCGTCTATCAATCTGTTATTCCTAGCGCTCCTATGCCTCGTCAGAAAGTCGACAAACAACATATCATAAAGCAGGCGCTCAATCTGTTTCGTCAAAAGAGTTATTTCAATACATCGATGGCCGATATCGCCACAGCATGTGGATTGTTGAAAGGCAGCTTGTACCACTATTTTGATTCCAAGGAGTCACTGATGCGCGAGGTCGTGCGATCCGTTCATGAGTATTTTATCGCAAAGGTTTTCCATTTTGCATATGACCATTCTGTCAGCCCAAAGACAAGGATGGAGAACTTTTTCAAGGCAGCCAACCACATATTTGTCGATGAGGAATCTGGCGATATGTTGGGAAATATTGGTGTCGAAACGGCAATTTTGATCCCTGAATTTGCAGAGGATATCAGGCTGTTTTTCTCAGATTTTTTCCAGGCAATTCAGACTATCTATTTGGATAAATACGGTCCTGAAATCGCAATGGAGTTGGCGGAACGATGCGTCGCGGAGATCGAGGGTTCGATCATGCTCTCTCGTTTGTTCAATGACAAATCCTATCTGCAGAACACAACCAATCGCATCATTCTAAGATTGGATTGATAATCGAAGATTAGTGTTTCACCCTTCTCTTCAGAATACCTCCTGCTGCCTCCTTTATAGTGTTGGTGATTACAAATGCCGATGGGTCAATTTTGTAAATCACATTTCTCAACTTGCGGACTTCCAATCTGGTGATGACGGTAAATACGATATCACAAGGCTCGCTGTGTTCAAAATTGTCGCGCATAAATCCGCGTTCCCCTTTGTACACGGTAATTCCCCGGCCCATATTGAGGACTAGCGTGGATTTTATTTCTTCGCTTTTGCCTGAGACGATAGTGACCCCCGTAAACTCTTCCAAGCCTTCTATGACGTAGTTGATCGTTCGAGATGCAACGTAATAAGTTACTGTGGCATAAAATGCGATTTCCAGCCCTAGAGATACTGCAGCTACTGTGAATATTAGCACATTCAATCCGAGTATGATTTCGCTCACTGTAAATGAACTGCGCTTCAGTGTATACAGCGCGACTATTTCGATACCATCAAGTGCGCATCCTCCTCTCATGGCTAGCCCAATACCTACACCTAGAAAAAAGCCGCCAAATAATGCCATTAGCAACTGGTTGGCGGCGTGGATTTCGGGAAAGGGAAAATAGACAATCAACAATGCCTGGAAGACAATGCAGATCATCGATTTGATGGCAAAATACTTGTTTACATGATAAGCTCCCATGATCAACAATGGTATGTTGGCGATCACCATCACAAGAGCGATATTGATGCCATAAATCTCGTGGAGAAGTAGCGATATACCTGTAATGCCGCCGTCGAGGAAATGGTTTGCAATCAAAATGCTCTTCAAAGCAAAACTGCTGACGAAAGTGCCAAGACTTGTAAATATTAGGTCCTGCATCGGAGAACTCAGGCGAGATAAAAACTTCATATTGCTCGGGTAGGGGTTGAACGATTCATTTTGCCAGGTTTTGGCGAATCATAGCCAGATTTTCTGCCTTTTGTGCTGATCTTCGCTGTTGACTAGATTCTGTGAAGAAGCGGTGACTCTCCAAAAATTTCAATTGGATTTTATTCCATTCATGGACAGTCTCGATCATGCCGAAGTATTTCCACTCCAAATACAGGTGATTGGCGATAGGGAAGAAATCCGTCCTCCCAAGATAATCCATGTCGGCGTCAACCAATATCGATGCCAGGAGATTATGTGGCTTTTGAGGCACCCTGGTGGCTTGAATCATATCACAAATCTGCTCAATCTGGCTTTCTGAATATTCAAACGCAGGTAGGTGCTTCCTAGCCAGATTGCAGGAAAAGTCTTCGTGATTAGCATATGAATCTATGAAACCGCAGTCGTGATAAAGCGCTGCAGTAATTAGGAGTACCAGGTCCTCGCCACTGACATTTTCAGCTTTAGCTATTTCCCCAGCTGCATTAGTCACATCTAGGACATGTTCGACAGAGTGGTAGTCCAATCCTTTGGGAAATTTACTCCCCATCAATTCTAAGATAAAAGCTTGAGCCTCAATGAATTTCATATTGTCGCTATAAACGCTCAGTAAAATAGTAAAATATCTATAAATGTATTTGTACCATAACCATTAGCTATAATAATCATTGCAAAATAGCCTGCTGCCAAATAAGCAAAATGGCAATTATTGGGGGCTTTCCACAATTGACTTTAGGGATTCAAGCACAGCAGCCCAATTGTGTTCAGAGTGCTTGGCGGTCTCCTCTGAACGCACATTTTCCTGTAGTACATTCAATTCAGTATCGCCGTGCTTTTCAGTGAGGCTGCAGGTTATCAACATTTTGTTTTCAGGGAGATCCTCGATGTCTGACATCGAACTCCAATAGGTGTACTGCAGCGTTTTATTTACGTCAAACTTAGTGATGACACCTGTGTCTCTATACGAATGTCCATCATAAGATCCTTGGAAGACGATCTCACTTCCAACTTTCCAATCAGTGATGGTATCAGTACCCATAAGGTATTGCTTAATAATTGCAGGATTTGTGAGCGCGTCCCAAACTTCGGAAGGAGAGGCTTCGATGTGTATCGTCACGGTGGTACTGAATGGAAATTTAAACATGGTAATATATTTTGAATTAAAATAAGCAACGGTTCAAGATGTCAAGATTACAAACGCAATCAGATGTAAAAAAGTAACTCGCTTGCTATGAATTAGGTTCATTGCAGTATGTCAAACAAAAGTTTCTTGGTCACTTGCATTACTCTTTTATTTCCCAACCTTGAAATGAACCATGACATGATTCAGACTGATCGATTAGCCAATCAATGGTATCTCCGAGGTGAGTCAGGTCGATTTGCTCATTGCGCTCAATTTTGCTACAATATGGCAATTCCAAGCCTTCAACTGTGTTTTGATTTTCGAGTTGAAATCCGTCCTTCGCGATCAAAGTTTCAAAGCGATTGCGATCAACTTCTGTCTTGAATGCAAACTGATACTGCATCAATTTGGGGATGGTATACCAATTCTCAGATTGCTGTAGGTCGTCAAACTTCCTCCTTGAATAAATTCGCTGCAAGGTTTTAGGCTTGGGATATAGCAATTTGAAATAGCCGTTCCAATCTTTGTCCTCTTTGCTGCCAAATTTGAACAAGTAATCAGGAAATGAGACCATCAGCTGATACACAGTTTCCTCAAAATGACCAGGATCTCCCAAATAGAAAAATAGGTCCTGATGTCCATCAGATGTGATGCGACCAACGTAATGGGCCCCTTGTTTCTGAGTCATTTCCAGCGCCAATTGGTCTTCAATTTTCGCCAGCGTATTGGATTCATCTGCGGTGGCGAGCCCGTCATTACTCGGATTGATAAGGAATAGTGATATCCAAGCTATGTCCTGCTTGTCTTTGATTGGGGCCACATTGCTAAAGCCCAGATCAACCGCTATGGTACTCAGACTATCCTCTTGTTGCACGATGTAGAAATCCCAATCTGGATTATAGATGTTGCTTGGAACGTACAATTCCTGGGCTGTTCCACTAGCAATGGATAAGATCAAAAGGAGGAGGGGATATATTCCTTTTATGTGCATATCCCAAAAATAACATTTGCCTCTGGAAACTAGAGATTTATTCTAAAATCCACATTTTGATAGAAAGAAGAGGAAAGCAAATATTTTAATTGACCAAACGTTTGGTAAAATGTAAAATCTTCATAAATTTGTTAGGGCCGCAAAAGCGGAAATCGAAGCAGAGCATCATCAGTAACAATAATTGCAATGGAATTAATGGAATCAATCGCGAAGAATCTAGTTGGGGGAAGTTTTGTAGTGGAGACAGTGGATTCATCTGCAGTATTTACTCCGGAGGATTTGAATGAAGAACAAGTGATGTTTGGCGACTCCGTCAAGGAGTTCATCAAGACCAGTATCCTGCCCAATGTCAATAAGATAGACAAGCAAGAGACCGGCTTGGTGCAAAGTCTCTTGGAAGAAGCTGGAGAAATGGGTTTACTCAACGCTGGTCTACCTGAACAGTATGGTGGACTGGGCCTTGATTTCACTACAGAATGTGTGTTGAGCGAAAATCTCGGAGCTAGTCACAGTTGGGGTGTAGCTGTTGCTGCGCATACAGGCATTGGTACATTGCCTATCCTATATTTCGGCACCGAGGATCAAAAGACAAAATACCTGCCCAAGCTTGGAACTGGGAAACTAAAAGCTGCTTATTGTCTTACTGAGCCAGGCTCAGGATCTGATGCCTTAGCTGCCAAGACAAGGGCAGATCTGAGCGAGGACGGCAAATACTACGTATTAAATGGTCAGAAGATGTGGATCACCAATGCCGGCTTTGCTGACTTATTTATAGTGTTTGCAAAGATCGATGGAGTCAAATTCACGGGTTTCATAGTAGAGGCAGATTCTGAAGGAATAACCTTGGGGGCTGAAGAAGACAAAATGGGAATCAAGGGCTCCTCCACACGTCAGGTATTTTTCAATCAGGTCAAAGTTCCAGTGGAGAATGTGCTGGGCGACATAGGCAAGGGACATAAAATTGCATTCAATGTGTTGAACATTGGGCGATTTAAATTATGCGCAATGGTAATGGGGGGATCAAAAGCATCTAATACTATGGCCATTCGCTATGCCAAAGAAAGAATCCAATTTGGCGTTCCTATCGCAGAATTTGGCGCTATACAATATAAGTTGGCAGAACAAGCTATCCGTATTTTCGCATGCGAATCAGCTACTTATAGAGTGGCGGGCTTGATCAGAGATCGCATTGATTCTAATGTGGCTTCTGGCATGAATCCGGTCGAAGCGAAGTTGGAAGCAGCTGAGGAGTATAGCATAGAATGTGCGCTGTTGAAAGTTCATGGTTCAGAAGTTCTAGATTACGTCGTTGACGAATCTGTACAGATATTTGGTGGAAGCGGGTTCTCTGAGGAGTATCCAGTAGCCAAAGCATATCGCGATGCACGGATAAATAGAATATTTGAAGGGACGAATGAGATCAATCGTCTTCTCAGCGTAGGTATGTTGCTAAAGAAAGCACTCAAAGGTGAGTTGGATCTAATGACTCCTGCCATGGCCGTCAAAAAGGAATTGACTTCAATGCCAAGCTTTGGATCGATGACAGAGCAAAAGCCACTGCAACAGGAGTTTAAATACCTTGCTAATCTGAAGAAAGCATTGATCATGGTCGCTGGTGCTGCTGCGCAGAAATATCTGGATGCATTGGACAAAGAGCAAGAGGTGATGATGTATGTTTCAGATATGATGCTTGCGATCTTTGGCGCCGAATCCGCTTTACTTCGAACTGACAAAATGGTACATAAAATGGGCCCAGAAGCTGCTAAGCAACAAATAGCGGCGGTTCAGGTACTGTTTGCTGACGCAATTGATGCTGTTCAACATCTCGGAAGAAATGCCCTATCAGCCTTTGCCGCTGGTGATGAACTCAAAATGATGCTGATGGGACTGAAACGATTTACAACGGCTGACCCTATCAATACGGTTGCAGCACGCAGGAGCATTGCTCAAGAGCTTATTGCAAATGATGCCTATTGTTTTTGATACGGAGAAATTAGATATTTCTAAAAGCCCGGCTGATTAGTCGGGCTTTTTTTATGCCCATTTGTTGCCAAAATGGGGAAGGGCAATCGCTTATGCCGAAATCAATATTAGGTGCTTATCAACTTTAGTAGCTAGATCATGCTAATGGCTCAAGTTTGAGCTGAGACCAACATAGATATAATATATACTTAAGTGTAAAAACATGATAGATAGTATTATTCATATTGTAATAAAAGTAATAATGAAAAACTTACCACTTTTTGACACAAATAGAGATTTTCTGGCGCGCCTTCCTCTATGAAATGTTTTAATATTTAATACTCATCTAATGAGAGTATTTTAGATAAAAATTAATGTAATATGTTATAGTGCACACAAATAGTTTACACTATGGTATCTATTTGTGGAAAAACATATGATAAAAAAGCCTGAAATGAAAAAAGTTTAGATAATCATTACTTTTTTGGTGGTAATATTTGGGTGTAAGTGGGAGATAAAGCTACTTTTGAAACATAACCACCCGGTTAAAAGAAAAAGATGATCCAGCTATATGGGGAATACGATGGAACCGTAGACTCTAAAGGAAGAATGAAGATGCCGGCGGCCCTGTTGAAACAGTTGGCTGGCACTGGACCGTACAAATTTTTTGTCAATCGGGGATTCGAACAATGTTTGATGCTGTATCCCGAAAAAGTTTGGGAGGAGAAGATTGAAGAAGTAAACAAGCTCAACATTTACAAGACTCAGGAGCGCGAATTCGTAAGGTATTTTTACCGGGGAGTTCGTGATGTGCTGACGGATTCTGTGGATCGTCTCTTGTTGCCCAAGTCTATGTTAGATCATGCCGGAATCAAAAAGGATGTAATCATTTTTGCCTACATGAACAACATCGAATTGTGGGATCGCGATCGATACCTATCCACCCTTTCCAAAGAGCCTTCGGATTATTCCAGGCTTGCAGATCAGGTGTGGGGTGGAGAAGCGGACTCAGACAAGCCTTAGCTTATGACTTATCACGTACCCGTATTGCTGAATGAATCTTTGGAAGCATTGCAAATTCAGCCGGGAGGAGTCTATGTTGATGTAACGGTTGGTGGAGGTGGACACAGCAGAGCGATTTTGAACAGAATGGATTCCCAAGCAAGATTGCTGGGATTTGATCAAGATCCAGATGTGCTAGCAGAGTTGCCAATCGATGAGAGATTTACTTTTGTTCAAGCTAATTTTCGCGATCTACGCCCTTGGTTAAAATTGAATCGTGCCATGCCGGCCGATGGGATTCTAGCCGACTTGGGTGTTTCGTCCTGGCAACTAGATGCCGCCGAACGAGGATTTGCCTACAGATTGGAAGCGCCCCTCGATATGCGCATGGATAGGACAGGGAAGGAGACCGCAGCGAGAGTGCTCAATACAAATGCCGCCGATTATCTGCAGCAGATGTTTAGCGCCTACGGTGAGGTCAGAAACTCGAAGACATTAGCTGAAGCAATTGTACAGCAACGATCAAAGCAACCTTTTCAATGGATATCAGATCTAGTCAGGCTGCTTGAAACTTTGTGGATGGGTGACAAACACCGCTATTTCGCTCAAGTATTTCAAGCCATCCGAATCGAAGTGAATGATGAAATGGGCGCTTTGCAGGAATTTCTCCGACAGTCATTAGAAGTGTTGAAGCCAGGAGGCAGATTGGTAGTGATATCATACCACTCGCTCGAAGATCGCCTGGTGAAAAACTTTATGAAAGCAGGAAATTTTGAAGGAGATCCTATTCAGGATGATTTTGGCCACATAAGCCGCCCCTGGAAACTGATCACGAAAAAACCCTTACTGCCGGGACATGAGGAAGTCCTGGACAACAGTAGATCGCGAAGCGCGAAATTGAGAGTAGCAGAAAAAATTTAGCCCTAGGCTCAAAATAAGAAAACATGGAAAACACACAAAAAACCAACCCGAAGAAGTTCGTTTTCGGACAAATGGGACCTGGCATCCTGGTGCGTAACCTCAACTTCCTTGCCGTATTGTGCTTCCTGGCTATAATGCATATAGCCAATGCACACGTTGCCGAGAGCAAAGTGCGTAGCATATACAAACTCAAATCAGAACTTAAAGAATTGCGCTGGCAGTACATGACACTTCAGTCCGATGTGATGTACAACAGCACTTATTCGCAGATTTCGAAGAAAGTATTGCCTTTGGAACTTGAGATGGCAATCAAAGTTCCACGAAAGATCATGATGACTGAAAGATAGTCATCGACCCTTTGATTCGACATTCGAGTTCTCATCCCCTAAGTTGACACAGTACAGTTGAAATGAATATTCGGAACGAAGTTTTATTGCGCACCTATTTGACGACTGCAGCCTTTGCAGTGGTTGCACTGGTGATCTTCTTTCGTGCATTTTATATTAATGTATTCGAGGGAGACAAATGGCGCGAAAAACGCAAGCACCAGTATGTCAAGTACATGGAAATGCCTGCAGATCGCGGCAATATATTAGCCGCCGACGGCACCTTACTAGCTACATCACTACCATTATTTGATATCAGAATGGATCTTCAGTCTGGAGGAATGACTAAAGCACTATTCAACAAGCATGTAGACTCACTTGGCTACTACCTAAGCAAATATGTTGACCCGCGCTTGACAAAATCTTTGCTTAAGAAAGAAAGAAATGCCAAGAATCGCTATCTATTGATTGAGAAAAGCGCGGATTACGCGGAATTGAAACGGATAAAGTCATTTCCACTATTTCGTCTTGGACAAAACAAAGGAGGGTTGATCGTGGAGGCCAGATCCCGCAGGGAAATGCCATTCAGACAACTTGCATTTCGCACAATTGGGTCTACTCGTGCCACCATCAAGCCAATAGGACTGGAAGGTACATACGACAAAGTCTTGGCAGGAGAATCAGGTAAGAAACTCATGCAGAAAGTACCTGGCAACGTGTGGATTCCGGTAGGTGATTTGTCAGAAATTAAGCCAAAATCAGGTGATGATATTGTAACGACGCTTGACGTCAATCTACAAGACATCACGCAAGATGCGCTTGAAAAAGCACTGATACACCATGATGCAGACAATGGAACTGCCATCGTCATGGACGTCAAGACTGGAGCGATCAAAGCAATGGCAAACCTGAGCAAAGGAGCAGATGGCTATTGGGAGGATTACAATTATGCCATTGGTGCTTCTACTGAACCGGGCTCGACATTTAAGTTGGCCACATTGATGGCTTTATTGGAAGACGGATACATCCAATTGAGCGACACTGTTAACCTTAACAAAGGTCATGCCACATTTCACAATAGTGAGATGAAAGATTCAGAACATCATGGAATAGGCAATACTACTATACAACACGCATTTGAAATTTCTTCAAATGTGGGTATCGCAAAGACTGCCGTGAAGTACTACGGTAAAGAAGGAAAAGCTACCGAATTCATCGCTCGTCTGCGCCAATTCAGATTGGATCAGAAGACAGGTATCGAACTCGAAGGTGAGGGAAAGCCATTTATCAAAGATGCTTATAGCCAGAAGCAAAACTGGAGTGCGACAACATTGCCTTGGATGGCGCATGGTTATGAGTCACAACTTACGCCATTGCAAATGTTGACATTCTATGCTGCAGTTGCAAATGGAGGCAAAATGATGAAGCCTTACCTCGTGTCTGAGATTCAAAGGACCGGTGAGACCTTGCGCAAAATACAGCCTACTGTGCTTAAGGAACATATTGCTTCTGACAAGACCATCCGTTTGGCAAGACAACTACTTGAAGGAGTTGTGCTCAATGGTACCGCCAAAAGGCTTCAAAGTACTAAATACACATGTGCTGGCAAGACCGGTACTGCGAGGATCGATTACTATACTAAGCAAAGTGGAGGTGGAAAGAAATTTCAAGCTTCATTCTGTGGATATTTTCCTGCCGACAATCCGGTATATGCTGTCATAGTGTTGATCAACAACCCTAAGCAAAACGGATATTATGGAGGAGCAGTTGCCGGCCCTGTTTTCAAAGCGATCGCCGATAATTGCTTCGCAACACTTGACCAATTTCATCCATATCTCAATGGATCCAAAGATACGATTCCTGTCCTGGCTGCTACTGATTTACCTGTCCTCAACGCCGGTTATCGGAAAGATCTCGACTACATCTTCCATCACTTAGGTCTCAAAGTAAACTACACAACTACGACCGGTAGTGAATGGGCTGCAGTAGCACCAGACAGCAATCGATTGAAAATGCAAGACCGCCCAATACAAAAAGGTGAAATACCAAATGTGTTGGGGATGGGTCTACGGGATGCCTTATTTGTTTTGGAAAATAGAGGATACCAGGTTTTGGTTCACGGTGCCGGTAGGGTAAAGAGCCAAAATCTGGTTACGGGAAATTCCTCGACGCGAAGGATAGATTTGGTTTTGGATTAAAGAAAAGTTCTTTGAAAACACTACAGGAAATAATGTCAGAAGTGCAGGTACTGCAGAGTATTGGCCCTTTGGATCGCCCGGTAGTACACATGACACTCGACTCAAGAGAAGTAAAGCCTGACAGCTTGTTTTTTGCGATTAGAGGCTTTGCACAGGATGGACATCAATTTATTGATCGCGCCATCGAGATGCAGGCAGGTATGATCGTTTGCGAGCAATTGCCAACGATTATCCAAGAAGGCATCACCTACGTAAAAGTACAAAGTGCCTCGAAGGCTGCCGGTCATTTAGCTAGCGCATGGTACGATCATCCATCCAGGAAACTAAAACTGGTTGGCATCACCGGGACCAATGGAAAGACAACAACAGTAACATTGCTGCATCAATTGATGCAGGCATTGCAGAAGCCAAGCGGTTTGCTATCAACGATAGAGAACAAGATTCAGGACGAGGTATTTGAAGCAACTCATACTACTCCTGATGCGATCAGGCTCAATGCACTGCTTGCAGAAATAGCAGAAAAAGGATGTGAATATGCCTTCATGGAAGTCAGTTCACATGCTGCCGATCAGGAGAGGATAGCTGGTTTGAGATTTACAGGGGGAGTATTTACCAATATCACCCATGATCATCTCGATTATCACGGAGATTTCAAATCCTACCTATATGCAAAGAAGAAGTTCTTTGATGACTTACCTGGGTCTGCATTTGCACTGAGCAATCTCGATGACAAAAATGGGAGTGTGATCGTACAAAATACCAAAGCTGCAGTCAAAACTTACAGCTTAAGAAGTACAGCCACATTTCGAGGAAAAGTCTCGGCAAATACTTTGCAAGGTTTGATTATTCAACTAGATGGGGTGGAAGTCCACACGAGATTGGTTGGACAATTCAACGCTTACAATCTGCTAACAGCATATGCAGTGGCAAGTTTGCTTGGAGTTGACAAAGAAGAAATCCTGTTGCAACTGAGCAATATTCAGGCTGCAAGGGGAAGATTTGAAACGGTCATTTGTGATAAAGAATCCAAAT
>JBDSUZ010000059.1:0-4882 GCA_039927395.1 Saprospiraceae bacterium
AAAAGAATCCTGCAGCGCCGCCACCGACAACTACCAAATCAAAATTATTGATGGGCTTATTCACAATTTAAGTTGAAATGAATTCTCCAAAAAGCAGCGATTATGCATCCTTGCGGATCATACGCGGAGCATCCTTAACTACAAATTGACATGTCTTCGGTAGCCTTTCCTCTAGCAAGACGATTTTATTGGATTTGAGATCTGATATTGTATCCTCCAGATAATGACGAACCGTGATTAACTCTAATCCTGGCTCAACAACAATGCTAAATTCATCTTCAATGATGCGGGACAAGGCCTCGATTCGATTTTTGACATAAGGCACAACCACTGAAAAGCTAATGGCGGTATTCAACATCATATTTACCATCAGTCTATGCTCGGCAAAAAGCTCAAAAAGCTTGGCTAAATGATGCTCTGCCACAAATGAAAAATCTCTTGTGGAAATCATCAACAAGGCCTGATTTCCCTCAACAACTACGACTGGTGGATAACTCGGTTCTTCCATTTCGGAGACCATCGTCCCGGACCCTTCGGGATTTAAAAATGACTTCACATATAGCGGAATATTCTTGTTTTGAAGCGGCTTGATTGTCTTAGGGTGGATCACTTTGGCACCGTAGTATGTCATCTCGATCGCCTCTTTGTATGACATACGATCGATCTTGGTAACCTGATCAAATATGCGTGGATCACCTGTCAGCACTCCTGCAACATCTTTCCAGATATACATTCCACTTGCATCGAGGCAATATGAAAATATTGCAGCGGTGAAATCGGAGCCCTCACGACCAAGAGTCGTCGTCTGATTGTCCTTTGTGCCCCCAATAAATCCTTGAGTAACAACGAATCCACCATTTGACAGCATCGGCTTGACTTTTTCGATCATCAATGCTTCGGTGTCAGGCCAAATAACCCAACCTTCACGCCAGGTCTCATCGGTGCGAATCACATCGCGGGCATCTAGAAACTGACTCTTGAGCCCTATTGAATTGAGGTATGCGTTGACTATGTCAGAGGAGAGCATTTCACCAATCGAAACTATCTGGTCATAGATGTAATCATAAGTGTCGTGAACTTCATCCTCGATGATCCAATCAATTTCGACAAATGTGTCGTTGACCTTGCTAAATACTTCGTGACCTTGAGGAAATAGATCTTCAAGAATTTTCTGATGATGATTGCGCACTATCGCCAATTTAGCCTCGATATCGCCGCTTTGATCAAAATAAGCATTGACAACTTCTTCGAGATGATTTGTGGTCTTTGCCGAAGCGCTAAGCACAACCACGAGCGTTTCATCCTTGAAACCTTGCAAAATTGTTCCCACATGGCGAATCCCCTCAGCATCTTTGAGTGATGCTCCTCCAAATTTGAATACTTTAAGCGATGACTGCATGCCTATCTATTTATTATGCTGCGAAATTAACCATTGATTCGCAAGTCAAACATTTAGATCAATAAAAGGCTGCAAATATCTGCGAAAGTATCAATATCTATTCTCCGGTTTTCTCTTTGAAGATCCTATTGAGCCATTTAAGCATGCTAAAAATGAGAATCGTCGAGATCATCAACAAGCCAAAATTGACCCAATAAAAATTGGCTTTCACCTCATAGGTATCCCATAGTGTGGCGAGAATTCCCGATAACTTATTTCCAATCGAAATAGAAAGGAACCATCCTCCCATCATCAAGGACGTGAGACGTGGTGGGCTCAATTTGCTCACAAGCGACAATCCCATCGGACTGAGACAGATCTCTCCTATCGTTACGATGCCATAGGTTGACACCAACCACATTGGGGAAACTTTGATCGCTCCATTGCTGCTGACATAGCAGGCTGCTACCATCGCCAAAGTTGAAATGCCAGTGACCAATAGACCCCAGGCTATTTTCCCTGGAGTTGTCGGTTCTCGTTTGCGCTTACGCAGCAAACTAAAAAACCAAATCAACAGAGGTGTTAGGATGATTATAAAGAATGGATTGATCGACTGGAAGAGCTCTGTGTTGAACAAACTGACACTCTCTCCCTCTGGCGGCATTTTTTCTTCGGGCAAATTTTGGAAATAAACATCTTTGCCGAGATGCTTAAGGGGCACCTTGTTAGCGTCGCGAACAACTCTAAATTCGGAATCGAACAAAGGCACGGAATCTAGTTTGTTGGTAGCCGTTTCTGTCAAATAGAGTGCTTTCGTGGGACCTTCGATCACTGCAGGAATCGAACGATCTGTGTAAAACTGCGCCCAGGTGGTCAAAGCTGTTCCATTTTGCTTAAATACAGCCCAGAACATCATCCCTACTGCAAAAATTGCCAAGAGGGCAGCCAAAGGCTTTTTGTCTTCAGCTGAGGCTCTGAAATATAGGGAAATATAAAAAGCTGAAACAGGAATTGCTGCAAATATGAATGCATCACTTGAGTCCGATCCAAAGATATTTCCTGGTATCAACCAACCCCCAATTCCCACTGCAATAGCTGGCAATAGTACGTTTGAGAATATCTTACTAACGGACATATCTTCCTTGTTAGCGGGCTTGCGCACATCGGCATGCTGGTAATGCTTCCGGCCAAGATAGAATACGATCAGCCCCAAAAACATACCTACTCCCGCTGCGGTAAATGCTGCTCCCCAGCCGATGGAATTGCGCAGAAAAGCGGCAAAGAAATTGCAGATGAATGCACCGACATTGATCCCCATATAGAAGATATTATAACCACTGTCCTTCTTACTTTTCATCGAAGGATCGGAATACAAATTGCCTAGTAATGTTGAGATATTTGGCTTGAAGAAGCCGTTGCCAATCACGACCAAGGCCAATGAAATATAGAAGGTCGACAGTTGGTTGAGCGCTAGTCCGAGATAACCCAAGCCCATGAGCGTGCCTCCGATGAAGATCGATTTGGAATAACCCAACTTCTTATCGGCAAGCAATCCACCAAGAAATGGCGTCAAATAAACAAAGGCTATGAAAGTCCCGAAAATATCTGCGGCATCCTTGCGGTCCATGCCTAATCCACCAGATTGGGTATCCGTCAGGTACAACTGAAAAATGCCTATCATCAGATAGTAACCAAATCGCTCCCACATTTCGGTGAGAAACAAAAACGGTAATGCCTTGGGGTGTTTTGACTGCGCCATTCGGGTACTTTGTAATATAAGTTAGCCCCAAAATAGGAAAACAATGCCATTAATTCGAACAGATCAATGTGAATTGCCCACTATGCAAAATCAGATCTTCAGCATAGGTTCACTGCTACAGTTTCTCGATAGCAGTTTGGACAAACTCCTTGTAACTCCTACCAATTGGAATCAATTTTTGGTTGATTTCTATCTCCGTGGCGGTATATGAATCAATCTTGTCCTTTGCCACTATATATGAACGGTGAATGCGAAGAAAATTATTCTTAGATAGTAATTCCTCAATTTGTCCCAATTGAAATTTTGTAACGATTGATTTATTTCGTGTCACAACTTGCACGTATTCCTTTAGGCTCTCTACATAGAGTATTTCATCCAAATAGATCCTCGTTTTCTTCTTGCTCACATTGAAAAAAATGCTTTCTCTCTCAGATCTATTCTCATTTTCAGCAGCCTCCGTACTAGGGGAATTCCGATCATTTAGCTTATTAACTGCAGCTATAAAACGACTAAATTCGATTGGCTTCAACAAGTAATCCAACACATTTAATTCATAGCCTTTCAAGGCATATTCGTGATATGCGGTGGTAATAATTATTTGCGGCGGATTCTTGAGCGATTTTACAAAATCCAATCCCTTCAATTTTGGAAGATGAATATCGAGAAATATCAAATCAATTTTATGCTCCTTCAATATCTCCAAGGCCAAAATCGCATCTCCACAGGTGGCCTTTAGGTTGAGATAGGGCACCTTTTGTACATAATCCTGCAGGACTTCCGCTGCCAAAGGTTCATCTTCGACAATGATACAATTAAACTGCTGCATGATGTGACAGATTGATACTTAAGGCAATACAAAATTTATTTAGCTGCTGCTCGATGATCAAATTGTGCTCAGGATACAATAATTCAAGTTGCCGATGAATATTGACAAGACCTATATTCTCGCCATTTGGTTTTGATGATTCTTCGCTAGTAGAATTTTCTACTCTAAATTGAAGTTGAGCATTCTCCAATGTCAACCTGATCCTAATATTAGAATCAAAGCGACTTTCACTGGCGCCGTGCTTAAATGCTTTCTCAACAAATGGCAATAATATCAGGGGCGCTATCTGCTGATGCTCATTGTCAACAGATTTATCAAATTTGATACTCAATTTGTCGTCATACCTGATCTTTTCCAATTCGATATATCCGTCCAACACATTTATTTCTTCTGCGATTGCAATCCATTTCTTTTGAGTTTCATAAAGCATGTAACGCAATAGCTTAGATAGCTTCATCACAACACCGGCTGTATCGTCGGATTTCTTCCTGGCGAGTGCATAGATATTGTTCAAAGTATTGAACAGGAAATGCGGATTTGTCTGAGCCTTAAGATACTTGAGTTCTGTCTGCAGTCTTTGTTTGGTGATTTCGCTCTCCCTTTCCTTTTGCCTAAAACTCATGCGCACCATTTTGGCAGAGAGAGCCATCCCACACACGAAGAATAAGATAAACAATGAAGAAAGAATACTTGCAAGATCTAAAGCGGCACTTAGTGTTGTATCGGTGCCGTAGATAATTTCGATGACGAGGAACTGCTTGACGGGCAGGAATACAGCTACGCTCAATATGAATAATACAATTACCGCAAGAATAGATTTCCCGAGGCCATAAACTTGCGCAAGATATTTCTCTGTGATATAGAAAAGCGCATAGACCATTGGAATTTTGACGAGCAACAAAGCGAACTGCGACAAAAC
>JBDSUZ010000060.1:0-2593 GCA_039927395.1 Saprospiraceae bacterium
ATGTCTTGTCCCAAAATAGATCAATGCCGATCTCGCCGATGGCTACAAATTGGCGCTGATCTAGATAATTGCGAACAATGGCGAGTTCTGCCTCGAAATCTTCCTTGACAGAACAAGGATGCAATCCCATCATGGCATGAGCCCATAGGGGATATGCCGCTTCTAAATTGAGCATCTGTTGATGAGATCCAGAATCTATCGCCGGCAGGAATGCTTTGGCGATTCCCGCATTTTGCGCAGCAGCAATAATCTCAGCCCTGTCAGTGTCAAATTGATCGCTGTACAGATGCGTATGCGTATCGACCCAAATCATTGATTGATTCATCCCGCAAAGGTATTCAAAAGAGCTGTTTGATCAAGTTTCTTATATTTGCCGGCTCCTGAAGGAATGAATACTATGGCAAAAGCTGCAAAATCTTATGTTGTCTGGATTGGTCGCAAACCCGGCGTTTACGCTTCCTGGGAAGCGTGTCAGGCACAAATATTTGGCTTTCAGGGAGCAGCATTCAAGTCATTTCCCAGTAGGGCAGAAGCTGAAGTTGCTTTTCGACAGGGTCCTCCGGCCAGAAATTATACTCCAATAGAGAAGTCAGCGCCTAAAGCAAGTATCGGTAAAGGTTACATTGAAGATAGTCTCGCAGTAGATGCCGCTTGCAGCGGAAATCCTGGTCGAATGGAATTTCGAGGAGTACATGTTGGTAGCGGAAAGGAATTATTCAAATTTGGCCCCTACGAAGAGGGCACCAATAATGTGGGAGAATTCCTAGGTATTTTGACCGGCTTGAAATACCTGAAGGAAAGTGGCTTGGATTCAATGCCCATTTACACTGATTCTCGTACGGCAATGGTTTGGGTCAAAAACAAAAAGCACAATTCAAAACTGGTCAAAAGCGCCAGAAATGCCAAATTGTTTGAAATGATGGAGCGAGGAATGCAATGGTATCTCGCCAATCAGACCAAAAACCCTATACTGAAATGGGAAACCAAAGTATGGGGCGAAATCCCGGCAGATTTTGGTAGAAAGTGAGTTATTCAAGTTTTTTAAGATTTGGCCATTCCGTTGGTTACCTCCAACCTTCGACAGATGCATCTTTATCGTAGTTGTGCAGGCGCTCGATGGCGCGATCAATCTTGAACAGGTCGTTATGTCCATGCAAAAATTCAGCCCAAAACAAAACTGGACTGAAAAAATAAAAACTGGACTGAGCGTTGATTCTTGAGATTATTTTAAGTAAAAGTTAAAGTTTCTGATTTTTCACATAACTTCATCAATCAGAGGTTGTTGCACATAATATGGGACAACCGAAATTTTTACTTATTTTTTTACCTTTTAATTTTATTGACAATGAAAAAGATTATTCTTCCGTGCCTCTATGGCTTAACTGCCTTCCTTTTGGTTGGCATCACGCTCTCTGGTTGTGAAAAATCCTCCTCGGATTGGAAATCAGAGATGTTGGGATCTGATGTTTACGCTCAATACATAAGAGATGGAATTGCCCATAGCAATTATGTGGCAGCACATGAATATGATAGGAGGCATATCGAGGAATGCTTGAATTCTACCGGGAGGAAGTACGATAAAGCATGGGTTGATTGCCTATCGTCATCTGAAGTTGATCAAAAATATGCAAAGCTCTTAATTCAGCAAGCCAATAGTGTCAAAGCATTGGGAGCTGCATTTCCGCAAATTGGTCAATTAACTCAGGAGGAAAGATTAACCTTGTTAGTTAAGCCTACAACTGGTGAAATGCTAAGTAATTCATCACCCAAAAAACCTAAATCTACCCAACAATAAAAAGATTACTTTCTGTTGTCTTCTTAATGGTGCTATTGATAGCACCCAATATCGCTTCTGCGGCAAGCTGTTTAGATACATTTAATAACGACGTAAATGTTGCCGATGGGCAATATACTACCGACATATCTTTGTGCGATTCTCTAAGCCCAACATTTATCGATTGTTTGAATAATGCAGACGCTCTGCATGATTCTAGATTAGATACAGCCAGCTCTAATTATTTCAGCTGCTGTTGCCTTAATAGCACTTGTAGCTGCTAATCATTCAGATCAATCTTATCTTTCATTGAAGCCTCCTCGCAAGGGAGGCTTCTTTATTGTGTGCCCAGCATGGGCAATAGCTAGGTGGTTAAAGTCCACTATACACCCTGATAGGGGGAAGTATTAGTTGAGGGCAAGGGTGTCTTTCGCGAGGAAGAATCTGAAGGAAGCCTAAGACAAATTTCCGCACCGACGGACAGGAAGTACATATAAGGCATTATTATCTGGACGAGTTTGCAATACAAAACAAAGTCCGATACCTATCCGAAAGGTAATGATGTAAATGTAACGGTGACATGGAAAGGAAGCGATTGTTCTTACCTGGGGAGATCTGGAGCTATGCTAAAGAGGTTGAATTGAGTTACAACCATAGCCGATTCGATTATTAATAATCGATGAAAAAAGCTACAGAAGTCAGCAGAGGTCATAGTACTTGTTATATGACAAGGAAGGACTGAACATTTGGAGGTAAACCTGCCTCGAGAGACTATTAGATGATTTATGATCGCAGCCAATCTTGATCAATCGAGAGCTT
>JBDSUZ010000061.1:0-3029 GCA_039927395.1 Saprospiraceae bacterium
TCCATCATTTATTTTGCAATTATTTTTGATCCGGCACAAATTTCAGCGAAATCGAATTGACGCAATGGCGCGTATTTTTTGCCGTAAATCGTTCACCTTTAAACACATGTCCGAGGTGACCTTCACAATTATTGCAAACTATTTCCACTCTCCGACCATCAGCATCGGGGATATTGCGGACAGCTCCGGGGATTTCTTCATCGAAACTTGGCCAGCCGCAGCCTGAGCTAAATTTGTCGGCACTGCGATACAGCGGGGTATTGCAACGTCGACACAGGTAAGTTCCAGGCAATTTCATATCGTCATACTCCCCTGTAAATGGGCGTTCCGTGCCCTTGTGCACTATGACTCGTTCCTCATCGGGTGTCAATGGATTCCATGTGCTACTGTCACTATTGTTCATCTGTCGCTAATTTTAAAATGGCTTATAAAGAAAGATTCTAAATAAACAAATCGAATCTGAGATGGTTTTGTACCTTCGGATCTATTAAAGATAAGTTCAATTCTTGAAGCCCACTACAGAACATTCCATCCTTGAATTGCCCGAAGGACTTAGTTACAAGTTGCGCAGATTTTCTGACCAACAGATTGGTGCTAAGTTGATGACGATGGGCGTATTGCCCGGTCATGAGGTCATGATCGTGCGTCGTACGGCATTTAGCGGAGCTTATTATCTCCAAATGGAGCAAACCAACATCGCCTTGCGATATTCGGAAGCTGTTTGCCTGATCGTCGAATCATGAGTCAGACGATATTCACATTCGCGCTAGTTGGAAATCCAAATTCAGGAAAATCCACGCTGTTCAATCACTTGACTGGGCTTAGGCAGCATGTTGGAAATTTCCCCGGCGTCACGGTCGAAAAGAAAAAGGGCCCAGCCGAATTGAGTGATGGCCAAAAGGTCTACATCATCGATCTTCCCGGCACCTATAGCTTGCATCCAACCTCAGGCGACGAACGAATCGTAACAGGAATCCTCAGCAATCCAGGAGATCCCAATTATCCCGACGCCATCATCTATGTGGCCGACCTCAACAATCTCGAAAAGCATTTACTGCTATTTACCCAAATACTTGATCTGCAGATACCGGTCATCTTGGTATTGAATATGCTCGATCTGGCGATGGAGAGCGGATTAGAAGTCGATACGAATTACTTGTCAGCGCAATTTGGGGTACCTGTCGTTGCTGTCAGCAGTAGAAATGGGATGCAAATCGAGACCCTTGACGCTGAAATGATAATATTGAGTGCCGCGCAGACCAGAATCGATCGAAAAGCATTTTTCAAAGCCGAGGACAAGATATCAGCAATAGTTCATGAGGTTCAGTCCTCCCTTGAGGTCGAACAACACTACCTCGCCAAAATATATCTGCACCACGGCGCCTGGTTGCCCTTCCTTAGCATGCAGGAAAAAGAGAAAATCGCCCAAATAGTCAAGGACTCAGGCTTCAAGGATTTACCTGCGCAGATTGAGGAGACCTTGGACAGATTTGACCGCTTTGAGCCTATAGCCCGCAAGGCATTAAAAGTAAAAGCACGATCCGCTGGCAAGAAATCATTCAGTCAAAAGGTAGACCAAGTAGTCACGAATCCCATCATAGGACCATTCCTGTTTTTTGCGCTGATGGTCTTGGTTTTTCAAGCCATATTTGATTGGTCCTCCTACCCTATGGATTGGATCGAGCAGTTCTTCACTCATCTATCGGAGCTGATTCGCACCTATTTACCAGCGGGTTGGTTCAACGACCTATTGACCGATGGACTAATAGCAGGATTGGGCGGCATATTGGTGTTTGTTCCGCAGATCGCGATATTATTTCTCCTCATTTCCATATTGGAGGAGAGTGGCTATATGGCTAGGGCAGTATTCCTATTTGACCGGCCAATGAAATCTGTGGGCATGAACGGCCGCTCCTTGGTGGCGCTCATTTCCGGAGGGGCTTGTGCGATACCTGCTATCATGGCTACTCGCACCATCACCAATTGGAAAGAAAGGCTGATTACCATCCTGGTCCTCCCCTTCATATCCTGTTCCGCCAGAATCC
The DNA here is from genome assembly GCA_039927395.1 of Saprospiraceae bacterium. Classification (GTDB taxonomy): domain Bacteria; phylum Bacteroidota; class Bacteroidia; order Chitinophagales; family Saprospiraceae; genus JBDSUZ01. Next base: position 2,046 of record JBDSUZ010000061.1, read on the forward strand.
CTGTTTACACAGTCCTGATAGCTTTGGTCATTCCCTCCAAGCGGATCTTAGGCTTCCTCAATCTACAGGGTCTGGTCTTCATGGGCTTGTATCTGCTCGGCATCGTGGCGGCATTGCTTTCGGCTTGGGTGCTCAAGACCCTATTGAAAACTAAAGAGCGCAGTTACCTCATGATCGAGCTGCCAGCTTACCAAATGCCAGTTTGGCGCAATGTAGGCCTCAATATCTGGAGCAAAGTGTGGGCCTTTGTCGCTGGAGCAGGTAAGATCATCATCCTTTTTTCGATCGTATTGTGGTTTCTCGCTTCCTATGGTCCTTCCGAAGCCATGCAGACAGCCACAGAAACTGCCCAAAAGGAAGCCTCTACCGCCAATCTCGATGCCTCCGCAAGTGCTGACCTCTTGGCTTCTTACAAAATCGAGGCCTCCTACGCTGGCCAAATGGGCCATTTCATCGAACCCGCTATCCGTCCCCTCGGCTTTGATTGGAAGATCGGAATTGCCCTTATCACCTCATTTGCCGCCCGCGAAATATTCATCGCCTCCATCGCCACTATCTACAGTGTGGGATCACACGCCGATAATGATATCACGCTTCGTCAGCGGATGGCCCTCGAGACCCGCGCCGACAATGGCCAACCCGTATTTACCGTCGCCAGCGGCATGAGCTTGTTGATCTTCTATGTCCTCGCCATGCAATGCATGAGCACCCTCGCCGTCGTCAAGCGCGAGACTCGCACTTGGAAATGGCCCATCTTGCAATTTCTGTTTATGACGGGTTTGGCTTATTTGGGTAGTTGGGTGACTTGGGGATTGTTGGGGTGAGGGGGGGGAACTGAATTACATCCTAAGGTGTTGAGGTATAGAGGCTAAATAAGTGATGGCGGATAAAGTAAGATTCTTATCTTCGGGAGTCAGTAGCAATATTCAATGAACATTACCGTTGAAATTTAGGCTTAACTTAATAAATTTGACTTATGAAACC
>JBDSUZ010000062.1:0-8883 GCA_039927395.1 Saprospiraceae bacterium
GGCAATTAGCTTGGCTGAGGTGAAGACTAATTGGATTACTTTGCCTGTCTGAATACCTTGCGCATTGATCAGCGAGAGCAACCATATACTGGCGATTGCCAACAATTGACCAGCCGAGACTTTGAATAGGCCAAGGTCCATCAAAATATTGTCGACCCCAAAAAATGGAATAAATACGGCCGTAAATTTCGCAAAGGCAACGGCTACAGCCGCAATTACACCCGATTGAATTACTGTGAAGACCGACCAACCATAAAGGAAGCCGGTGAAGTCATTGTACGCTTTTTGTATGTACACAAACTGTCCCCCAGCCTTTGGCATCATTCCAGCCAATTCACCATAACTAAGCGCCGCAAATAAGGTGATGACTCCTGTCAGAATCCATAGGAAAATGAGCCAACCGGCTGAACCGACCGTGCGCGACATGTCGGCTGAGACGATAAATATACCAGATCCAATCATGGATCCTGCAACGATCATCGTCGCATCAGTCAAATTTAATCTGCGTTGAAAATGGGGGGATTTTTCCGGCTGCATAAGTCTGTTTTATTTTGCAGACGGAAGATAGAATTTTATTGTAGAATGCTTAGATTCTCTATGCAAATTCCTATCAGCGGCTCAGTCAGGATTTCCAAGTAGTATTCCTTCCTTCATTGCATAATTTGAGATGATAATTGATTTTGCAGCCATCATATGCAACACTTGCCTGATCAATACGACAGCGACCACGATATATTCCACTCGTTCCTCAGGGATCTCTTTCTTAGCTTCTCTTTGACTTAGAATGCTTGTCAGTATCCAATCATGAATTGGATAAAAATCTGCGGGCTTTAGGTTTGCCGACTCATTTTGCAGCGGCACATGTAGTAAGTCCAGTATCGTGTCAAATGTACCCGAAGAACCTACCAAAATCTTACATGCTTGTCTCTTCAACTGCAAGCTAAGGGGATCAAGAGTTTCAGTTAAGTAAGCTTCCAATTTCAATTGATCGTATTCGCTGATGGGATCTGAGTGGTGATAGGCGTGATGCAGCACTGATACTCCGATGGGAAAACTGTGGCTCCAATGCACTTCATTGTTGACTACTAACACAAATTCGCAGCTCCCGCCACCGATATCCATGATGAGATAGGGCTCCTCTTGAGGCTCAATTACCTGTTTTACACCTTTGTGGATCCATGAGGCCTCCTCCAGTCCATGAATAATTGCAACCTCTATTCCAGTTTGCTCACGTACGTCTTCAATGAATGTCAAAGCATTTTTGGCAACTCGCAATGCTTCAGTTCCAAATGCCCGTAAATGGTCGTATTTGAATTGCTTTAGCACCTGTGCATAATGATTCATTGCCTCGAGCCCTCTTTGATAAGCAGGTGCATCAATTTCTTCAATGCCATTTTCCGCCAGGCGAACATATCGCTTTTCACGATATAGGATTTTCTCTATTTTCTCGGCACTTACTTCAGCTATGATCAAATGAAAAGTATTTGTACCCAAATCGATGACGGCATTAATTGGCATTAGCGTTTATTTATTTTGTAGCAGATCAATGAATCTTGCTTTTGCTCAATTTAATCTTTTGCGCCTGTATTTGTTGAATAAATTCAATACCAGCTGGATTTATCTTTTGGATATACTGCTTTCTTTTTCGATCTGTTATCAACCAATATTGACAATCCTTTGAATAATACAATTCTGCTTCTATAGGGATTAACTTCTTTACTCTAAACATTACGTGTGCAATGGGTATACATGCTGCATCGAGGGCCTGCGCATTTTTACTAATAAAGTTGATATGTTGGTCGACAACTATTCTTTTCTCAATGGAAATATTTCGTGAAGGGTCGTAAAAAATATATTCAATAGCTGTACAACTATCCAATAGATACTGTAATCGCTCGATAGGTATAGCTTGTTCACTCAGATCCCTGAGTTCACCTTTTTGCTCATCCTTTTGTTGACAAAATACCAATCCAATCGCGAGAATTGAGGCAATAATTAAGAAGTATTTCGGCATAGAGTCTAGAAAATAAAAGATGCGTCAAAAGTCAGAAAATGGGCAACCCAAATGGATTTTTGCGGCCCCGGTGGATTCCATAACTTAGTTAACGAACGATTATATCTAGCTGATATCGCAAAATGGCGATTGACAAAATAACTTGCTCCCAATAACCAAGAAATATCGGATTTGTTGAATTCCTCAGCTGAAATGATAAAATAATGGTAATCTTCTGTATTGCTGTTGAACAAGCGGCTATACGAAAGCCCAGCTTGAAAATTCATCCTGTAAAATTTGTCCTCAGTAAGCCAATCCTTGAGATTCAAGTAAATCGGTATTTCAATGTACTGCAAATCAATTAGGTTGTAATTATATTCACTGGCAGAGCGTTTGGACTTGGCACCTCGCTGGCTATACAGAATTTCTAAGCCTACATCAGCTCTTCTGCTGACATTGCTGAGCAATTTTAGACCACCTGTGAGCCCTAACTTATTGTACCCGGCTAGATTGTCGCCATTGATTTGCGAAGCGGTCAGGCCAAATTTCAATCCTGCATGGAATCGAAGGTTTTTTTTGTTTTGCGCTGAACAAATGCCCGTAAAAACCATTACTAGCAATGTGAGTAGCAGATATTTTCTAAACATTTTTGTCATAGAGATTAGTGGTGAGCTTGTATAGATGCCTTACTATTGCAACGTTGCAGTAGATTGAATTGCTTCCACACCCAAACATAAGTTTTATTTTTGGGCTTTCAGAAAAAGCCTATTTTGCCTTCCATATTTCCAAAGCTTCGATTATCATGCTTCGCTATACCCAACATTTCTTAAATAAGATTGAGTCCGTGTTTCAAGAGGGAGGATACACAATCCGTTATGAAAAGGGAAATTTTCAGTTCGGCTACTGTGTCGTTCAGCATAAGAAGATAGCAGTCATCAACAAGTTTTACGACATCGAAGGCCGAATAGGAAGTTTGATTGACATGCTGCAAGTGGTCGTTCTAGACGAAGAGGCCTTATCGACTACAAGTATGAAGCTTTATCAGGAAATGATGAAGGAAAGTGCTCTGAAGGAAAAACTTGAAGAGCCATCGACTCAATCCGAATTGTCGTGATCATTGAAGTCTTAGGTTCTGGCACTTCACAAGGTGTGCCCGTCATCGGTTGCCAATGCATTGTCTGTACTTCGATTGATTCACGCGACAAACGCAGCCGCTCCTCCATTCTAATTCATTTAGACGATATCAATATTGGGATTGATATCGGCCCAGATTTTAAGATGCAGATCATGAGATCTGGTATTCAAGAGATGCATGGCATTTTCATCACGCACGAGCACAACGATCACGTGATTGGCTTAGATGAATTGCGTCCATTCAATTTCAAGATGGGTTCGCCTATACCAATTTGGTTAGAGCCCAGAGTTGCCATGGAGATGCGGAAACGATTTGCTTACGCTTTTGAACCCTCTAAGTATCCAGGATTGCCCGAAATAGAACTCATCGAAATCGAGGCTGGGCAGCAAATTCCAATAGGTGATACTAAAGTGGAAGCACTTCGAGTGATGCATGGCAGACTTCCAATACTGGGCTTCAAGATTGGCGAATTTGCCTATCTGACCGATGCCAAGTCATTTCCATCGGAGACGATGGACAAGCTTATGGAGTGCAAATATGTAATTATCAATGCTTTGCATAAGCAGCCGCATCACGCTCATTTGAATTTGGACGAGGCATTGAACATTGCTGAGCAGCTTCCTGCTGAGAAGATATGGCTCACACATCTCAGTCATCATGCCGGCCGACACCGCGATATTGAACCAAATCTACCTGAGAGGGTTCGTTTAGCATACGACGGATTGAAGATCTTCATGTGAAGATCGAGCGCCGTCTAAGATCAAAGCAATGAACAGACTTCAATTTGAAAGTTCGCCATACCTACTTCAACACGCAGGCAATCCAGTCGAATGGTGGCCCTGGTGCGAAGAAGCCATTCAGGAAGCCAAGGCACTCGACAAGCCGATATTGGTTAGTATCGGTTATTCAGCTTGTCACTGGTGCCATGTGATGGAGCACGAATCATTTGAAAATGAGGAAGTTGCGGCCTTTATGAACGAGCATTTTATCAATATAAAGGTGGATCGCGAGGAGAGACCTGATATCGATCAGATATATATGGATGCCGTGCAGGCGATTTCCGGATCCGGTGGCTGGCCACTTAATTGTTTCCTCCTGCCAGATCTCAAGCCATTTTTTGGGGGCACTTATTTTCCTCCCAAACCCGCGCATAATCGTCCCTCATGGATGGAAGTCCTGCAGAATATACATCGCGCATTTCACCAAAAGAAAGATGTAGTCGCAGAACAATCGCAAAGACTCAATGATCTGATCAAGAATAATGACTCCGTGTTCATCGGCATGGGTGCAGCCGTGTCCAAAACAGCTGAACAATTGGCATTCGGACATCAGCAACTGTTTGAGAAGATTCAACATCAATTTGATTCGGTTCACGGAGGATTTGGTGCAGCACCTAAATTTCCAGGCTTCATGAGCCTGAGTTTTCTCAGCCAGTATGCCTATATATATAATAGTGAGGTTGCAATTGATCATGCAGTTTTTTCATTTAGATCAATGATTGCCGGTGGCATCTATGATCAACTAGCAGGCGGATTGTCTAGATACAGCGTTGATGTAGCTTGGTTTGCTCCGCATTTTGAGAAGATGCTCTACGACAATGCCTTGTTCATTCAAGGTTTAATCGAGCTTTACCAGCAGACTGGAAAAGTGGAATTCCTTGACACTGCCAAGGAGACTATGGCCTTTGTAACGAGGGAATTGACCGATGAGGATGGGGGATTTTACTCAGCCTTGGATGCTGACTCAGAAGGGGTCGAGGGGAAATTTTACACATGGACCTACCAAGAATTGCAGTCAGTACTTGGAGAAGATTTTGAATGGTTTGCCCTATTTTATGGCGTCACCTTATTTGGCAACTGGGAAGAAAGCAACATTTTGGCTCGAACTACCAGTATTGATGAGTTTGCCAGCGAGCACCAATTGGAGCCCGCAGTATTTCGTAGCAAGCTACAGGTAGCGCATCAGGATTTGATGAAGGTAAGAGATCAGAGAATTAGACCTGGTCTTGACGATAAGCGTTTACTTAGCTGGAATGCCATGATGAATATCTCATGTTTGCGAATCTACAAGGCAAGCAGCGACAAGCAATACCTCGATCAAGGTTTGCGGAATCTCAGTGCAATCGAGCGCTATTTTGAAAGGCCGGAAGGTGGCATGTATCATGTATATACCAAAGGTCAAGCGTCAATCCCTGCCTTCCTTGAAGATTATGCATGGCTGATTCAGATGTATTTGGAGTGGTTTCAGATCTTGCAGGAATCAAAATATCTCGCTAAAGCTATCGAGTGGGCAAGCTTTGTCGAGACACATTTTCTCGACCAAATCACAGGTCTTTACTTTTTCAATGCAGATTTCCAGTCAGATGTGCTCATGCGTAAACTGGATTTGATGGATAATGCCACCCCTTCGGGAAATGCGGTGCTTTGTTGTGCCTACCTTGCCTTGGGCGCAATTTGTTCTGATGAAGAATATACCGCCATAGCTTCGCGAATGATAGATAGGATGCATGACACAGTGCATAAATTTCCCCTTTCATTTTCATATTGGGCAGGCAATTTGCTTTGGCGAGATCATGGCAGTACTGAATTGGCCATTCTCGGAGAGGATGCGATGCAAGCGGCAGAGGAAATAAGTAGGAGCTATGACCCGTTTAGAATTATAGTTACATCAAAATCCTCCGAGGTAGACTTGGAATTGTTGAAATATCGCTATATTCCGGACGAAACCTGGATGTACTTCTGTCGAAATCAGTCCTGCGAGGCGCCTGTGCGCTACGAGGGCAAAGTTTGAAATGGTATCCTAATTCAGCAAAATGTTGACAAATCGCTACCTATTACTGTATTGTTTTGCTCTCTGCACGGCCACCATGGCTATGGGGCAACAGATGCCGCTATACAGTTTGGCGATTTTGAATAAGTATCGAATGAACCAGGCTTATGCGGGCTTAGACAATGCGATCAACGCCACTGGAGTCTATCGTAGCCAATGGGTTGATTTTCCCGGAGCTCCCGAAAGTTACCAAGTCAATGTATTTACACCGATCTACCGATTGCATGGTGGTATGGGACTGTTTGTTGATGCCGATAAGATCGGTGCCGAGCGAACATTGCAAGCTGGCCTTTCGTACAATTACATAAAAACTTTCTCGCAGCTTGGTTATTTGTCCTTCAGTGGAACAATAGCCTTATTGCAAAAATCCTTTGATGGCCGAGTGATACGGACCCCCGATGGCAATTATGAAGGTGGTTCGCTTGATCACAAGGATGGTATTCTGAGCAACGTGCTCTCTAAGGGAACTTCTCCCTTGGCACACCTTGGGGTATATTTTGCCAACGATAATCTTGAAGCTGGAATTAGTTTTGACAATCTTTGGGCTCCAAAGCTGAAAGCAAGCGACGAAAGTTTTACTTTCAAGCCACGCAATCACATAAGTGCATATTTTGAATATCTTGTCCCTCTTACGGAGCAGATTAGCTTAGTTCCAAGCGTTATGTTGCGAACGGATCTTGTTGCCTATCAGAGCGATATAAACGTTAAAGTTCAGTTTCGGAATACATTGTTCGGCGGTATGGCGTTGAGAGGATATAACCGTCAATCGTTCGATGCGATCGCAGTCTTTGTAGGTTATCGTATCAATCAGAACCTGCTGATCGCGTATAATTATGATTTTACGATCTCAGCAATACAGAATTATAGCAGAGGTTCTCATGAATTGGTCGTAAATTACAAGATCGGAAAAAATTGGAGAGCTGCTGGGCAAGAGCCCATTTTGTACAGTCCGAGGTTCTTGTAGCCAACTTTTGTACGATATTTTCGGAAATTGTTCTCTGATATGTAAGCTAAACTACAAGTGTAAAGTATTGACTCATATGGTAGTAATTTGAAATAGCCCAAAAGTGGGTCAAAAGCAAATGAAGAAATCCAAATTTTGGTTTCTACCATATAAAATTGGCAAGATTCTTGCCTAAGATGCTTAAAGAATCCCCTAAATGGATTTTAGGGAAATAAATTTTGGAATATTGCTTTTCTAATTCTTGCAATGCGTATATCTTTACGGTTCGATTGCAAGAACAAGCTTTGTTCCAGTTAAACTCGGGTATTAAAAATGAAAAGGATCGTCATTGTATTTTTAGGGCTTTTGGGGCTCTCAATCTTTAGCACATCGTGCAAGAAGGGAGGTGGTGACACCGGTCAGTTGATCGGCGTTCAGGACCGTCCCACTTGGAAAGGGATCAACCCCTACGGTATGATTTATGTGCCTCAGGGTACGCTCAACATCGGATCTGACGATCAGGACTTGAGGAATACATACCTGTCAAGGGCTAAAGCCATTTCCATTCAGGGATTCTATATGGATGACACTGAAATCTCAAATAACGAATATCGTCAATTTGTTCAATGGGTCATTGACTCCCTGGCACACACTGCCTTGGAAGACTTCATTGAGAATGAAGACGGTACTCAGTCTATTGACTGGGAAGTAGAGATCGATTGGACTAATGAATCATTAGCTGATATGTATTTTCAAGGCAATGACGTTCTCGACGGCAAGCAAGAGATAGATATCACTAAACTCAAATACCAATATGATTGGTTTGATACCAAATCTGCTGCTTATGACAGAGGAAAAACTGTACGTAGTAGTTTTGTGAAAAAGAAGGAAACCACTGTCTATCCTGACACCATGGTTTGGACACGCGATTTTGCTTATTCATACAATGAGCCGATGACACGTAACTACTTCTGGCATCCAGCATACGATGACTATCCTGTAGTTGGAGTTAATTGGGTTCAAGCTAGCGCGTTCTGCCACTGGAGAAACAAAATGTGGAACACATACCGTCCTGACGAAAGACATACGGAAGGTTTCCGCCTTCCTACTGAATTCGAATGGGAGTATGCTGCAAGAGGTGGTCGCAACCAAACGCCATTCCCTTGGGGTGGATACAGCTTGCGCAATGGTAAAGGATGCCTTTTGGCAAACTTCAAACCTGGTCGCGGTAACTATCCTGAAGATGGTGGACAGTTTACTGTAAAAGTAGATTCTTACTTCCCGAATGATTATGGATTATACAATATGTCAGGTAACGTAAGCGAGTGGACTTCATCTGCTTATGTTGAGAATGCATATTCCTTTATCCATGACCTCAACCCGGATATCAAATACGATGCAAAAGAAGGCGATCCAGAATCTTTCAAACGCAAAGTGATCCGCGGTGGATCATGGAAAGACATAGGATACTTCCTTCGCAATGGTGTTCGTCACTTTGAATATCAGGACACAGCGAAATCCTATATTGGATTCCGTTGCGTGCTTAGCTTCATGGGTCGTGCTCCTAGTGACAACTAATTTTCAAAGGATCTCAGAAAAATAAAAAGTTGAATGGGAATAGGACTTCGCCGTACTTTCCCATTTTACTTTGCGCATGTTGTTCGGTCGAGCAACATGTCTTGAAACGCTAATTTTAATCAACCATTCAAATCGGAAAATCACATGGCGACTTTCACTAAAACCAACAGTTTTAAGTACTTCAAAAACCTTGCTATCGGGGTAGGTGCTTCCATCGTATTGTTGGGCGCTCTGTTCAAAATCGAAAGCTGGGAAGGTGGTAGCCTTATGTTAATCATAGGAATGACTACTGAGGCTATTATCTTCTTATTCCTTGGATTGATTCCACCAGAAAAAGATTACTACTGGGACAAATTGTATCCAGGTATCGCTGACTATGATGCATCTGTAATGCCTTTGACGGCT
>JBDSUZ010000063.1:0-4335 GCA_039927395.1 Saprospiraceae bacterium
TATCTGAGGAAATGCCTGCATCAGGCTCGTAAGCAGGTCGATCCGGGCCTCCTCATCTTCATATTTTAATGAAATCACGACCATGGTCTCGCCAAGCGAAGTAGTGCGAATCAAGAGATTTCGGAGATAGCCAACTTGCTTCTTGAGGTCATAGAAGCTAAGTTCCTTTTGATAGGTATATTCTCGGATGAAATTGCGAATTGCATTGCTTGGATCTTCCTGCAGGTGGCATTTGACTACATCAACTACTTTGTCAAAAGCACCAGGCCTGTGAAAACCCAAACCTTGCCATTGATCGATAGGCAGACCTTTGTTCAATTCCTCTTGTACGATCCAGCGCTTGGATGAGAATGAAAAGTCGAGCTTGTTGCGGTAAAAATATTGATGCTTGGCGCCAATGATCGGTCGATAGTCGGCCTCAGTGACTTTGCCTATTCGTCTAAATGCATTTTCAACTAGATGCGCTTTTTGATTAAGCTGTTCAGCATATTCAAGATGCTGCCATTTGCAGCCTCCACAAGTTCCAAAATGCTCACATATTGGGTCCACACGGAACTGCGAAGCTTCGATCATGCGAGTGATGCTGCCAAAATTCACGCCCTTTTTCCTGGTGTCAACCTGCACGTCGCAGTAATCACCAGGTACGGCGCCTTCGACAAATATGACTTGGCCCTCTTGATCTCTCCCCACGGCAAAGCCTTTGTCGGCGATGCCTGAAATCAATACATTGGGAAGAATTTTCTTTGCTTTAGCCATATAGAAGTTCAAAATTGGTCGAGCCAACTTGATACATTCGAGTTAGCGCGTACAAAAGTAAATGAATCGGGGATTTATTCAGGCTTGATAAAAAACCTGAACTCGGTTCGGCGGTTTCCTTGGCGTCCTTCTGATGATGAATTAGGGGCGACAGGAAACTGTTCACCTAAACCAATAGCAGACAGTTTTTCTTTGGCAATTCCTTTGGCAACCAAGAAATTCATGACTTCTTCAGCCCTTTGCTTGGATAATTTCAGATTGGATGCTTCCTGTCCGATCGAATCCGTATGACCAATTATTTCAACTTTCAAATCGGGCATTTGCTTCATAATATCCAATATCTTGGTCAATTCATGTTCCGATTCGGGAAGAATTTGAGCTGAATTACTTGCAAAGAATAGATTGTTCAAGGCAAGGGTATCTCCTTTACTTCCAATCGAGGCTATGGGAGTCAGTTCTACTGCAAGATGATATGGATTGATGGCGGAGTTCTCCGCTCCAGGCGCAAAAAAAGCGGAGTAAAATAAATATCCTGGCTGTTGAATCTGCATCGAATATGTTTGATCAGATGGTAGCGTAAGCAGAAAACCTCTCAATGAATCAGATGTTAGATTCCAGGGTTTGCTTGATTTGCCTCTTACCGTTACTTCAATACTTGCCCTCAGTGGTTTTTTGGTTTTGGCATCAGCTACTGTACCTTGCACATAGGCTATGGCTTCAGCTCTCACTTTTGAGGGTAAAATGAAAGAAAATATGTCCAGATTAGGCCTCTCCAAACCTTGACCTACGGTCAATCGATCCGTTGCGAAATAAGCAGATTTCCCATCAGCGAGCACATAGATCGTTCCGTCATGGCCTTTCGAATTGATGGGATATCCAAGATTAATTGGAGTGTCCCAAGTGTTTTCAGCTATTTGTTTACTCATGAAAATATCAGCCTGGCCCAATCCTGGATGACCTTCTGAAGTGAAATACAGAGTCTTGCCATCTGGGTGCAAAAATGGGGCTTGTTCGTCCCATACCGTGTTGATCGTATCGCCCAGATTTCTTGGAACTGACCATTTGCCAGATTGTTCTTTGGAGCTGATCCATAGGTCTTTACCACCATGACCATTTGCCCTTTCACTTGAAAATATCAGCAATCTACCGTCATTGGATATAGCGGGCTGACCTTCCCAACCTCCTGTGTTGATTGGTGCACCAAGATTCTTGGGTTTGGACCAGCCCGATCCTTGGCGTTTGGTCCAGTAAAGATCGCAACTACCCATTCCATCGGGAGCATTGCAACGAGTAAATATCATGGTATTGCCATCAGCCGATAAGACCTGGCTGCCTTCATTTTCCTTTGAATTAATGGACACGATGGGCTCCGCGACCAACCATACAGAATCTATCATTCTACTTTCGTATAGGTCTTCACTTTGTCCTCTTCTTACAAAAATCAGGCTTTTGCCGTCGGTGCTCAATGTCGGCAGAATCTCGGCATCGATAGTGTTGATACTACTAGGTAATGGTATTGGTGTAAAGGGAAATGGGTAGAGGACTGCCTGTTTTGAGAAAATGCAATCTTGTCTTATTTTATTCGCCCTGCTCTTGAGTTCTTTGGGTGATTTTTCCATGGCCAGGCAGGCATCCAAATATGGCAATGCAGCATCGTAATCATCTAATTCCCAGTATGCAACTCCTATAGTGTATGAGACCTGTGGGTTGAAGGTGGGGTCCATGGCATAAGCAGTTTTCAATGTGCTGATTGCCAACTCATATTTTTTCTGCCCAAAATACAAGCCGCCTAATTGGATATGCGCTTCAATGAAAGTTGGTGCTTCCTTGATGGCCTTTTGGTAAGACTTAATGGCATTATCTACTTTGTAAAACTCGATGTCTTCTTTTGCTTTACGGTATAGGGCAACTGCCTTTTCAGGAGCTGTGCTTATAGTCAAATATTTGACCTCATTCTGCGCATACAGTTCCATCGAAAATAGGCTTAGCATAGCCCAAATACAAAAACCGGCAAATGTGATGGAATACCTCAAATGAAAAATGATGATTTGAAGACAATGAATAATCTATGCAGCAGCAATTGTAGATTTCTCTACAGGCTACATTTGCAATTGACTAACGTCTATTAGCAGCGAAATAATTCACAGGAGCTCAACAATGATGCAAAAGTATAAGTCAGCTTAGACAGGTAGCTTCTTTTTCCGCACTACTTTGGCCTTAGGTTTGACCGCTTTCTGCATATCTACAGGTACGATCATCTCAGCTGCTGCTTCATAGCCAAGTCTTACTGCTTCGATTAGATCTGCTTGTGGGTCCTGACCTACATGCTTGCGCATCATCGCCAGATGGAAATAGTCTTCACCACTGAGAGGCAATGCCTCGTTTTCGATTTTAAGAGCCTTCTCGTAGCAGGCTAGAGCGTCACCATAGCGCGACATACCTGTATAAGCTCTAGCGAGAGACAGATATGCTTCTTTTCGGTCCTGATAGTTTGAATCAGCAGGAGTAAATGCCTTTTTTGTAAAAAGTTCGAGTTCCCTCGCGGCTTCTGCAAATTCCTTCTTTGCAATATGCAAAGTGGCCTTACGTCGCCTTGCTTTCCATTGAATTGATTGAAGGGCAAGTGAGAGGCGTAGCGTCTCTTGCAAATCTTCCATAGCCTTGTCAAGGTGACCTTGTCTTGTCAGGATGAAATGTCGACCAAAATGTGCGTGACCAAATCCCGGATCGATACGAATGGATTGGGCAAAATCAGCAAGTGCTGAATCATAATCTCCCAATTTCATCTTGATCTCACCTCTTAGCGTTAGAGCCGCCGAATGCATCGGGTGTAATGTGATAACTCTATCCAACACCGAAAGGGCTTGCTTTTCCTTGCCTACTTGACTGAGGTAATGCTCAGCCTTCTTAAACTCGTTAAGGGTCTCTTTGTCTCCTTCAGGTTCAACAAAATCGTGATGTGAAACCTTGCCTCCGGTTGATATCCACATGCCAATCCGACCAGAGATGGCAAACTGAGCTGTGTATTGAAATAAATGCAGAGTGCTTCTATACAACTTATCTGTTCCATTGGTCAGGATCTGACGAGGAACTACAATTGTGTTGTCTTCCTCGTTGAAAAGAGGTAAGATTTTGAATAGAATTTCGTTCTTGTAGTATGTATCCAGGCGATACAATACCATCTTTAGAGCTTTATCAAAAGCAATCTTGGATCCGAAGTCCAGTCGGCCCTGAACTATGGTTTTGCTCTGCATATGGTATAAATTTTCGCTTAAGTGTTGTTCTAACAAAAACCTTGCTACAAAAGTAATAACAAGATAATTACAAATAAAAAACTGCAAGTCTGATCCCCGAGAATCAAATTGCAGGTTGATATGTCTTCTGTGGTCGCTCCCAGACTTTACAGCCTTCAGTACAATTGGTGCAAATATCTATTTGATCACGACCATGTACTAAACGGGAACGAAAAGCATTGTAGTGAATGCCTTTCCAAATCGATTTAAAGGATTGGTTGCGTAAACTTCCTAAGCGATACTTAGCGTCTTTATCAAAACAGCATGGAACAATCCATCCGTCCCA
>JBDSUZ010000064.1:0-13255 GCA_039927395.1 Saprospiraceae bacterium
GAAATGTGTATCAAATGGAATTGATCCACCAATCGGGCTGCTTGTGTACCTTTTCCGGATCCGGGAGGGCCAAATAGAATCAATTGAATCATCGAAGCAAGGAATATTTGGGACTATAAAATTTTGCGAAGAGTGAAAATAAGGATAAAGTCGACAATTAGGCCGAAAGCCCAGTAGAAAAATCCACAGGGCTATAAGTCAACCATATTAAACTTGATTATTGCCAGGTACTGAGTACATCCTTGACGAAGGCAAATTTGCGTGTCCAGTAATCGGACTTCAACACATCCTCGATCACGATGCCGCGACTATTGGTACTGTGTATCACGATCAGCGATCCCTCTTTGGCCTCAACGACCATGGCTACATGACTGATATGGCTGCCGCTATTGAAGAATACAAGGTCTCCCATTTTGGCATTTTTATACGGAATTGTCTGACCATTCAATGCTTGCACTGAAGAGCTTCTGTCGAGGTAAAATCCGTACTTTTTGAAAACGTGCTGGGCGAAGCCGGAGCAATCAAAACGATCAGCACCGATATGTTCGCCGTAGTTGCGACCGAGATATTCTTTGGCGAAATCTATGATTTGCTCTCTTACCTCATCGATAGCGTTGAGGGGATGGCTAAGGATCTTAGCTGGGGAAATTGTACTTGCCGTCTTTGGTACAATATTTGCAACTTCTGTTGTAAATGCTGTACTACAAAGTAATAACGGGAGGGCTATAGCATACAAAATGAAAAACCGCTTACGATTTTTCATAAAGGTCAACAGTGCCTTCATTTGATATGTCTTTTGGTTAGCAAAAAGGTATCTCTTGAAAGTTTAACTGATGAGCCTTCCGGAGAAGGAACGTCTGTCTAAATCGAGTGCAAAATAGTCACTCTCGGCCAGAAAAGGTAACTTTTGTTTCATTTTTTCCAAATTGCTTTTCAAAAGCGTCGTTTGGACTAATTCGTCTTTGTTCGAAATTTCGTTGTAAATTGCTCCTAGTGAATCTATTACGCATGTAGATCCGTTGTAATGCAAAGGAGTCCCATCATCGCCGATTCTATTTACTCCAACCACATAGGTTTGATTCTCGATTGCCCTTGCGATAAGCAATTGCCTCCAGGCATAGATTCGTGCCTCGGGCCAAGATGCCACATAAATCAATAAATCATACACATCGTGATTGCGCGACCAGACTGGAAAACGCAGATCAAAGCAGATCAATGGGCATATCCTCCAGCCCTGGTAGTCCACAATCAATCGTTCGCGACCGGCTGTGAAGTGGTCATGCTCTCCTGCCAAGCTAAATAGATGTCGTTTGTCATACTGCTGGCTGCTGCCATCTGGAAATACAAAGTACAAGCGATTGTAGTATTTGCCTTCATCGCTGACCATGACTGATCCACAGAGCGCTGCTTCTAGTTCGATTGCCTTGGACTGCATCCATTTGAGTGCAGGGCCGGGATGAATCTCAGCATGTTTAATGGGATTCATTGAAAATCCTGTGCTGAACATTTCGGGGAGGACAATTAGGTCTGTCTCACCCTTGAGTCCCTTCAATTTGATATCCAGTCCCTCAAAATTGGCAATTGGGTCTTCCCAAACGATATCCGTTTGTACAGCAGTAATTCTGATTGCATCCATGTATATGGGGCTGAGATGTCAGGCTAAGTTAGCCAATTGGCCAGTATCACCTTGACATTATGGCAAAAAAAAAGGGTCCAGTTAGAAACTGAACCCATTCTGAATATATTGTAGCTCTAAGACTATTTCTTACCCGCAGCTTTAGTTTCAGCTGTTGCAGCGCTTTTCAATGCTCTAGGGATTTCGATGGAAGCCAATGGAATACTTGGGTTGTTCATGATTTCAACGTCCTTGCTAACTTTTACGTCGCGCACACGAAGTGAACTACCCAATTCCATAGATGATATGTCCAAAGACACTTCGTCGATGATCGCTTCAGGAGTAGTTTTGATAGTCACCTTACGCATCCTTTGGATCAACTTACCGCCAGCTTTTACACCAGGTGAAGCACCAACGAATCTTACAGGAACTGTCAATTTTATTTTGCGTCCTTTACCCAATTCCATGAAGTCGATGTGCATGATACGCTCATCAACTGGGTGAAACTGAATATCTTTTAGGATACACGAGATTGTTTTGCCACCAATTTCGATGTTGGCCAATTTGACATCAGGCGTAAATACCAAATGACGTACTGCACTCGCAGAAGTTGTAAAATGGACAGGTTCGCCTGCACCATATATTACGCATGGAAGACCACCGCTTTTGCGATCCATCTTAGTTGCTTTCTTTCCTGTTTCCTGGCGTGGTCTACCAGTTATGGCGATCGTTTGCATAAGGCGCTATATTATTGGATTTCTCCGTGTTTTCCTCAAAAAGTACGCAAAGATACTGATTCGAGCTTATTTATACAATAGTGAAGGTAAAATTTGTCGATTTTCGCTTATTCGACAAATAAGGCAGAAATAGATCTGTGTTCGTGTGTGTTGCGAATCGCTCTGGCAAAAAGCTTGGCAGTCGACAGCACCTTGATTTTGTCAATTTTCTGCTTCAGTGGAATGGTGTCTGTGACGAGCACTTCTGTCAATTGCGAGTTCGTGATATTGTCATATGCTTTGCCTGATAGCACAGGATGTGTGCAAATGGCTCTAACGCTGCGGGCTCCCTTTGCAATCAATGCATCTGCTGCTTTGCAAAGTGTTCCTGCTGTATCGATGATATCGTCGACCAGTATCACATCGCCACCACTAACTTCTCCGATTACAGTCATACCGGCTATTTCATTTGCCTTTTCGCGGTATTTGTCGCAGATGACTAGATCCTTTTTGAAATATTTGGCATAAATCCTTGCCCTCTTTACTCCTCCCACGTCCGGTGAAGCGAAAATCACATTCTCAAGATTGATTTCTTGTAGATAAGGCATATAGATTGCTTCGCTCTTAAGGTGATCCACAGGGATATCGAAGAATCCTTGTATCTGATCAGCATGCAGATCCATAGTCATGATACGATTGGCTCCAGCGGCTTCAAGTAGATTGGCTATCAATTTGGCGGATATCGGCACCCTTGGCTTGTCCTTGCGGTCTTGTCTGGCGTAGCCAAAATATGGGATCACCGCCGTGATATAGCCTCCGGAAGCTCTTTTGGCACAATCAATCATCAGGAGCAGTTCCATCAGATTGTCGGAGGGAGCAAATGTTGATTGGATGAAGAATACATAGGCTCCTCGCACGGATTCGTTGATGACCGGTTGCATTTCACCGTCTGCGAATCTCGATATTTCGCGGTCGCCAAGCGGCTGTCCGTAATAATCCGCTATTCGTTCTGCCAGGTATTCCGAATTCGTTCCTGAAAACAATTTCACTTCGACCATAATATGTTGATTGGGCTGCTGCCGCAAATGTAAGCAATGAAGTGCTGTATCTGACAGGCCTCTGACTCAAATTTTAAAAAACATTATATTATTTTTTCAAATTCGGTCAATAGCTTCCGTTATCTATTTTATTAACAAAGGAGCCAATAGTTTTCAATTTATTCTATGCAGCATAATACCTTTGCGCCATGCAAGTAAGCGGACAAGCCCCGGCTCCATTGAGCGACCTCAAGAGTTGGATATTTCTCCTATTGATTGGTGTCACCTGGGGCAGCTCTTATTTCTTTATCAAACACGGCTTGCTTGCCTTCAACCCTGTTCAGTTATTTAGCTTGCGCATCTCAATCGCTTCATTAGCATTTGTGCCGATGGCAATTGCGGCATTTCGCAAAGTGAAAAAAGCGGAATATAAGTACCTGCTAATCGTGGGATTTTGCGGCTCATTTTTTCCTGCATTCCTATTTGCCGTGGCGCAGACAAAATTATCGAGCTCATTGACTGGTGTCCTGAGTTCACTATCTCCAATATGGACCTTAGTCGTTGGAGGCGCTTTGTATGGTCTTATATTGACCAAAAATCATATCATCGGAGTCGGAATCGGCTTGATCGGAGCGCTATCGCTGGTATTCACGGGCGAACAATCATTTAGCGGAAGCATTCTATATGCTGGTTGCGTGATTTTGGCGACATTTCTCTATGCATTCAGCACCAATTCGGTCAACTCAAAGCTGAGTCATCTGTCCGCTATGGAAATCAGTGGCGTGGCCTTTAGTTTTATCGGATTGCCTGCTTTAGTGATACTTTTCCAAAGTGGATTTATAGAGGTTATGCAAAGCCATCTTCATGCCTGGCCTTCATTTTGGAATATTTGCGCGCTAGCGCTGCTTGGAACTTTTATGGCTTCCTTGGTATACTTTAAACTCATAAAAATATCCGGTGCTGTATTTGCTTCGACCGTCAGTTATATCATTCCGGTCGTAGCTATTATACTTGGCAGCTTTGATGGAGAGAGCCTAAGCTTCAGTCAAATATTTGGGATGCTATGTGTGCTACTTGGAGTATATATTTCAAAGCAAAGCCCCAAACAAGTTGTTGAGTAAGGTGCTCTTAATCTAGCGAAACCAAGTCGAGTACATCACATAATTGTTGGCGATACGTTGGATCTGATCGGCAAATAGTTCGGCACTCAATGCTTTAACTTTCTTAGCTGGGACACCGGCGTAGACGAAGCCTGATTCGCATACCATATTTTCAGTGACTACAGCACCTGCGGCTATGAGACAGTTTTCTTCGATCACTGCATGATCCATTACGATCGCTCCCATGCCGATCAACACTCGGTCTTTGACGGTGCAGCCATGTACCAAAGCTCGATGTCCGATGGAGACTTCGTTGCCGATTTGTAAGTCTGCTTTCTGGTATGTGCAATGCAAAATCGCTCCATCCTGTATATTGACCTTATTGCCGATCCTGATCTGATTGACATCCCCACGAACTACCGCTTGAAACCAAACAGAGCAATCATCGCCCATGATCACATCGCCTATGATTGTAGCATTTTCAGCTATGAAGCAATTTTGGCCAAATACTGGCAAAATGCCGTGCACCGGCAGTATTAGAGGCATGAATATTAGTTTCTAGTCGATTTTGACAGGACTCAACTTATAGCCGGCTTTTTGCAAAAGAGCAAGCAAGCCTGCATCGCCTGGAAGGTGTCCAGCGCCGACGGCAAAGAACATCGAGCCTTTGGACATTTCTGCTTCCATTTTTGGAATCCATTCAGCATTGCGATTGTCCACAAGAAGTTTTTCAAATGGTCCAAGGGCCTCTGCTCCATCTCCGATCATTTTTTTGATTCCCTCGAGGTCCTGCTTCTTATACAATTGGACGATCTCGTCCATACCAGCGCTTGCATCAGCAGCCTTCATATTATGAATACTTTCGTAAAGCATCTGCGCTTGCACCTTATAGGGCACTTTGTCAAATATGCCCAATTGGTATTCAATGGACTCAAGGGCGCCCAATTCCTTGCCTGCCACTTTAGCTCGCTCTGATATTTCGATTTCGTAAGATTTGAATTCAGCACCTTGGGACTGCATGACATCAGGCGACTCCGCTAGCATCGATAAGACCATGGGTTTCATTTTGCCCATAAAATCCATAGGCAAGCCGAGATTGCTGAAAAACCCGGAGACCTCTGCGTACTGCTCTGCGGTCAGCAGATCCTGCACACTTGTATCATTTGGCATCATCAATTGCCCCATCATCCTGAGCAAGACAGATTGATCCTGCAACTCATCTATGTCGAGTTCGAATATTACCTTTTTTGTCTCAAGAAGTGCTTTTTGCATAGCAGACGTAAAAAAGAAATCTTCTGTTGGAATCATATGGATGGTGCCCATAAGATAAGATACTTGCTTGCTGCCCGGTTTCTCTATTTTCCATAAAATGGCAGAAGGCAGCGGATCCTGGATAGGATTACTTGCAATTGCTGCTGCGCTGATAGAGTGGCTACTTCCTATTTGGAAGACCCAAATGAGTGAAAGCAATAAGCAGCGATTGAATCTTGAGATCTTAGTTGATGTGGTCATATTATTTGGACAATTGTCGTTGGCGATAAACTTCATACAGCACAACGCCGCTAGCGACAGAAACGTTTAAAGAATCGAGTCTATCTGTCTGAGGAATCTTAAAAATGACGTCGGCGCGTTGCAATAATTCTCTGGGCAGGCCTTTGTCTTCAGATCCCATGAGGATAGCTGCATGACCTGTCAGATCAATTTTGTCAAGCGCCTCAGCACCTTGCAAAGCGGCGGCAAATACATGAACACCTTCTGCACCAAGCAGGTCCAATGCCTGAGCGGTGCTGGACATTCTACAGACGGGCATTCTGGTCAAAGCACCAGCCGAAGCCTTCACGGCATCTTCGTTGAGTCGTGCCATATGCTTAGCTGACACGACGATGGCATGGGCTCCAAAGCATTCGGCTGATCTTGCTATCGCTCCGATATTGCGCACATCAGTAATGCCATCGAGCAAGACAAATAAAGCGGTTTCGCCCTTTGCCCGCAATTCATCGAGAATATCACCCAACGACTGGAAGGCAATTGGCGTAATATAAGCTATCGCACCTTGGTGATTGCCTTTGCTAACTCGGTTAAATGCTTCTTTGGGAGCGACTTGGAGCGGAATATTTGCAGCCTTGGACAACTTGCGCAACTCGATCTCAAAGGGACCATGAGTCCCTTGCAGAACCATGATGCGATCGATGGCCAAACCGTTTTTTAATGCTTCAATGACCGGGTTGCGGCCAATAATTAGAGATTCTTCCACTTAGTTGCTTTCTTTTAAAACTGCGCAAAACTATTCTAAAATTGGCTATTTTTGCCTTTTATCATTTTGATTTTCCCTGCAATCGAAGCATTTTGTTGGGCGTTTCAATCAAATTTCTCTTCGTTCCCTATCAATACACGCCAAATTTCTAACATGACCGTACAATTACTCCGCCTTAGTTTATTCCTGGCTATTTGTTTACCTGGGGCTCTATTTGGGCAAATTCAACCACAAATCGATGTGGCCGCAAGATATATTACGCAACAAAGTGCCCAATGGGGATATTCTGACAAGGATATCAAAGATGTGATTGTCTCAGATGCATATCAATCTTCCAACAAAGCTTACCACATTTACTTCAATCAGAGATTTCAAGGAGTTGAAGTATATAATGCCTTGGTCAATATCCATATCCTTCCTACAGGCAAGGTTTTCTATTCAACTCATGGTTTCATCGCAGATTTGTCAAGCAAAATTCAGGGAACTAAACCCTCTATCGATCAGAGAGAAGCGGTCCTTAGTGCATTTAAGGCAATAGGAGTATCTAATCCTGATTTGCAGGAAATGCCATCTGACAGAAAGGATGTCACCCTATTTAAGAAAGGAAAAGACTCCCGCACAAATATTCCTGTAAGGCTAAAATATATGCCAATGGCTGATGGTTCAGTACGTCTGGCTTGGGACTTGTCGATCGATGCTGCTATAGGCACAGACTACTGGAGTATGCGTATCGACGCTCAGAATGGAGCGGTTCTTGATCAGATCAGTTGGACAAAGCACTGCAAATTTGAAGCAAATCAATATGGACATCAAGGGCAAGTCGGCGAAGCCGCTGCTAGAGATATTTGTCATGAAGCAATTGACGCACAAAGCCCACAAGTAAATGCTGCCGGAGCGATATACAATGTATATGCACTGCCATTTGAAGCACCGAGTTTTGGTGGCAGATCATTGGTTACTGATCCAGCAAATTTGAATGCATCGCCTTATGGCTGGCATGATATCGATGGAGAAGCAGGAGCGGACTATACAACTACTCAAGGAAATAATGGATTTGCATTTCCAGATCGTAATGGCGATTATGAGGAAGGAGCTGATCTACCTGATGCGGGCACAGGATTGCAATTTGATTATACCTTAGATCTTGGTTTAGAACCGTCAACTTATACTGCTGCCGCAACTACTAACCTATTCTACATGATCAACATGATGCATGATTTCACCTATGCATACGGTTTTGATGAAGTTTCAGGTAATTTTCAATTCAACAACTATGACCGTGGCGGCCTTGGTGGTGACCATGTCAATGCGCTGTCACAATTCAATGCTGATAGCGGTACAAATCTCAACAACGCCGATTTCTCAACTCCAGGAGATGGAGGAAGCGGGCAAATGAGAATGTTTGAATGGACTCAAAGTGGTCAATCTGTGGTAACTGTAAATCTGCCTCTAGAATTAGCTGGAGGAGTAGAGTCTTCAACTGCAACCTTTGGTTCAGCAGTGACTTCTGTTCCATTGACTGGCACAGTGGCCTTGGCTTATGATGCCACAAGTCAAGCAAGCGAGGGCTGTTTTGAGATTCAAAATGGGGATGAAATAGCAGGTAAAATAGCAATGGTCGATCGTGGAACATGCTTCTTCATCGAAAAGACATTGAATGTTGAAGCGAAAGGAGCAATTGCTTGTATTGTCTGCAATTACGAAAATTCCGTGATCCCAATGGGTCCCGGAGCAGGTTTTGACAATCCTGGTATCCCAGCAGTGATGCTAAAATCAACAGACTGTCAACGCATAAAGCAAGCTATTGCAGCAGGCAAACAAGTTGATGTCACTTTGGTGACTGCTACTCAAAGTGGACCCATCAGATATGATGGGTCATTGGACAATGGCATCATCGCCCATGAATATGGACACGGAATCTCCAATCGTATGACAGGCGGACCTTCACAGGCCGGTTGTCTAAGCAATGAGGAGCAAATGGGTGAAGGATGGAGTGATTTCTTTGGTTTAGTGACCACGGTCAAAGATGGTGATACAGGCGTAAAAAGCCGCGGAGTTGGCACTTATGTATTCAGGCAAACTACTGATGGATTGGGCATCAGAAAATATCCTTACAGCACCGATCTTAACATTAGTCCTCAGACTTATGAAGATCTAGTAGGTATCACGGATGTGCACGCCTCCGGCGAAATATGGAATGATATGCTCTGGGAACTGTACTGGAAAATGGTAGAGAAATACGGTTACGACAGTGATTTCATATTCGGAACTGGTGGAAATAATAAAGCCATCAGATTAGTCATGGACGGAATGAGACTACAAACATGTAGTCCTGGGTTTGTTGATGGCAGAGATGCCATCTTGGCCGCCGATGTATTGAACTATGACGGTGTCAACCAATGCCTGATCTGGGAAGCATTTGCTAAAAGAGGTCTTGGCTTCAGCGCCAATCAAGGAAGTACAAATAATTTGAATGACGGAAAGGCTGGCTTTGACGTCGAACCACATTGTATAGCAGAACTTAAGATGACCAAGACTGCAACAGACGTCATCAATGCAGGTGATATGGTTGATGTGACATTGACTTTGACCAATCACAAATTGGGGTCAGTCAATAATGTGACCGTAACTGATCCTATCGCAAATGGTCTGACTTATGTGTCAGGATCTGCCAACCTCGGCGGGCAGTTGAGTGGTGGTGTCCTGACTTTCAACATACCGACTATGGCCACTGATGAGACGATTCAGCTTAAATACAAAGCCACATCAGATCCAAGTAATAAATCATTGACCCAATTCTATGATGGAATGGAAGGATCTGACAACAATTGGATTTTCGAAGCCGTAACAGGCGCTCTTCCTTGGAAGATTAGTAACCTTGAGCCAAATGCGGGATCAAAAGCATGGTTCGCTGAAGGTTCTGATGCAAAGACACAAACAAATCTTTATTTGTTGGTTCCTAAAGCCATTTCGGGCAATGTGCCAGTATTGTCGCTAATGCATCAGATACAATCACAAGCAGGACTTGATGGTGGATTCTTCGAAATTTCAGCCGATGGAGGAAGTTCATACCAAGATCTGCAACCATATATTTTCAAAAACAGTTACTCGGCTAAGATTGCATACAACACATTCTCAAAGGCTTCGCAGAGAGCTTATTCTGGCAATAGCATGCAGTATATCAACACTTTAGTTGACTTGAGTGCATTTGCAGGTAAGGAAGTCTCAATACGTTTCCGTTTTGGAACTGACGATACACAATTTGTAAGTGGAGGCAACCTTGGTTGGTTCATTGACGAATTGTATATCATGGATGCGCTATTTTACAATTCAGAGGCTTGCGTAAGTACCACTGAGGGCGATAATGTCTGTGCATCAGCACCATACAGAGGTACTCTAGTCAAAGGTTCAACTACGCTAGGGAGCAAAGACGTATCCTCTCTTCCATGGAATGTGCAGATAATGCCCAATCCAGCACAGGAAGAAGCTCAGGTCTTGATTGGTGGGATTTCAAACAAGCAAGTCAACCTTCGTTTGTTGAACCTTCAAGGAGCAGTTTACTTCAACCAATGGGTGAGCCCAAATGGAAGCAGCATTCCTTTGGATCTTAAAGGCATACCAAGTGGGATGTATTTAGTGCAGATCACTGATGGTACGCAGAGTGGGCTATATAAGCTGATCAAGAGATAGTCTTGATATCATAATTATAAAAGGCGCTTGCTGGGATTCCAACAAGCGCCTTTTTATATACGCGAATATTCCAAAAAGCTGCGGACTGACTATGGAAATGACATGTCATATCCATAGAGGTTTTTATTCCTCCTCGTCCTTTTTCTCCAAGATTTGATCGACCTTCTTCTCGATTTTTTCTGCGACTAATCCTGCTGCAGCTTTTACTGTATCGGTCAGATCTTGTAAAGATTCTGATAATGAATCTGTGATCGCTTCAAATAGTGATTCTTCCTTTGGCGCAGCTGATTCTGCTGCCTCTTCAACTGTAGCTTCTTCTGCGACAACTTCAGGTGCATCTTCAGAATCAACGGAAGGAGCCGTTTCTACTTTCGTTGCAGGTGCTTCTTCGGCCTCCGCGACAGGTGTTTCCATCTGATCAGCAATTGCTAGTGCAGGTGCGACTCCAGTAATTGCACTGGCTGCTTTTTCAAGCTTGCTTTCAGCTTCCTTGCGCGCTTCTGCAGCAATTTTGATTTCTTCCTTGATCTTGATTTCGGCTTGTTTCTTAGCCTCCTCGCGTTTCTGAACCACCAGTTTTTCGTTTTCCTTCTCTTTCAAGTTTTCCAACTTCTTTTCCAGTTGCTCGCGAGTCGCATGCATTTCATCCAGTTTGACTCTCTTGGATGATATCCGCTCTTCGATCATATTGATTTTAGCCTGCCGCAATTGCGATTCTAGCTGGCCATCAGAGCTCTCAACTTTGTGGCTTTGAAAACTGAACTCCTCCTGATCTCTGTCAATCGATTTCTGCATTTTATCCAAAGCATCCATTAGACCGACGTATCTTCTCTGAATACGGTCAGCAGCTCCTTGCTTTGATTCAGGACTTTCATTGTCTTTGCCGAATCGCTTTTCTTTGATCGCTTTGAAGGCTGCATCAAGACGGTCCCAGATTTTGCTCCGATGATCACGCGTAAATTCCATTTCGCGGAATTTCTGTTGCATATTCTTCAACTCCGCAAACAAAGGCTGTAGACTCAGGCCTTTTTCTATTTTGGCTTCTATGTCTTTCAGTTCGGTCAAAACCGTTTCCATCGTCTGTCCAGATTTCTCGTTGAACTCCTTCTCCAAATTTTTGCGCAGATCCTTCAATTTACCAAACAGCTCGTTGGTCTTCTCTTTGAGGGAATCTACGTGATCGCGGAACATATTCTTTTCGCGAACCTGATTTTGCACACGGTCCCAAAATTGGCGCAGATCTTCCCAAAGCTGGGCGTCAAATTTCTTTAGCGAAGCAATTTTATCGGCAATGTCCTCGATTTCCGAGGCATATACTTGATGCAGTTTTTCCGAAAGCACCACAAATTGCCATTCAGTCTGCGCTCTTTTGACCAAGTCATCACGTTCGGCGGCAATACCTGCTGGTAATAGCGGTTCAGAGATACTCAATTCCTTTCGGCTTTGGATGGAGCCTTCAGGAAATGCAATTTCGGCACCATTGCGCCATTCTTGATGTAGTTGAGTGACAAACTCTTCGGTAGAAATCTCTGCTGGAAATAACCAGCAATCCACCATTTTTTCTTTAGGCACCAATTGCATAGCAATCAGCACTTTCTCATCCTTTTCGTTGGTTCCCCAAAGTACTAGTCTGTTTTTCATAGTCGGTTTCGCAGTAGTAGTGTAAACAAATATCAGGCCGATTTTGCTGGCCACAATGTCAGTATTGTAAGTAAAATCTTGCCAATATTATGAAAAAAAGCTGATTGGAGGGCACTAGCCCTTCAGCAATCCCTTTTGTAGTAAGTATTCCGCTATTTGAACAGCGTTAGTTGCTGCTCCTTTTCTTAGATTATCAGACACTATCCACATATTGAGCGTATTGGCCTGAGTAAAATCTCTGCGTAATCTGCCGACAAATACCTCATCGCGATTGTGCGCATCAATTGGCATTGGATACTGGTTGGTCGAGGGGTCATCCACTACAAGCACTCCAGGCGAATTGCTCAAGATTATGCGAATCTCATCCAAATCAAAGTCCGATTCAAATTCGACATTTACTGATTCGCTATGGCCTCCCATGACTGGAATACGTACAGTTGTAGCTGACACACGGATACTTGGATCCTCCATTATTTTCCTGGTCTCATTGACCATTTTCATTTCCTCTTTGGTATAGCCATTGTCGGTAAATTGATCTATATGAGGGATAGCATTGAGGTCGATTCGATGTGGATATGCCATTTGGCCTTCGATCCCTGCCCTTTCGTTCATTAGTTGATTGACAGCATTGACACCGGTGCCTGAAACACTTTGATAGGTCGAAACTACGATGCGCTTGATCTTATATTTATCGTGCAATGGCTTCAAAGCAACCACCATCTGTATAGTTGAGCAATTGGGATTGGCTATGATGCGGTCATCGGCATCGAGTACATGAGCATTGACTTCAGGCACGACCAATTTCTTGTCGTCATCCATACGCCAGGCCGATGAATTGTCGATAACGATGGCGCCCGCTTCAGCATATCGCGGTGCTTCCAGTAATGACGTCGCTCCACCTGCAGAAAACAGCGCCAAATCGGGCTTCATTGCTATGGCTTGGTCTGAAGTGACAACCGTATACTGCTTTCCTTTGTAGGTGATCTGCTTGCCTGCAGAACGCGGAGAAGCGACTGGAATCAATTCAGTAAGCGGGAAATTACGCTCCGCAAGGATTTCCAACATTTTAGTTCCTACCAGACCGGTAGCACCAACAACAGCCACTTTCATAATAAATTCATTCAATTATGCGGTCACGGGCCTTCGCAAATTACACATTGCAATGTCCCGTGATTATGCGTGCAAATATAAGGGCATTTGCC
>JBDSUZ010000065.1:0-14954 GCA_039927395.1 Saprospiraceae bacterium
GATGAAATCGCTGCGCTCTGTTTAATTGTTTAGTCGCTTAGTTGTTTAGCCGAATCCACTGAACTTGGCTGTTTCCAAAAGCCCAACGCCCAACGCCAAAAGCCAATTCTTGAAAGTCGCTGCGCTCCCGGTTTAGGGAGAATCTCGAATTATGGGTGAGACTCATCAGCCGCGGATTAGGCCCACCGTTTCGCAATTGCGATAATTTACGGGTAGGCGCATAAGATCTTATGCGCGCACTACCAACCAATATCACCCAGAGATGTCGAATGCGAAAAATACCTCCCGCGATTTGCATAATTGTATTGACAATGCAGAAGGGGCAATCCCTCGCGGTTGTGCCAGTGAAAACGAACTTTTTTCTCTGAACTCTGAACCCTATACTCTAAACAAAGTCCGTACACCCCACACCGCACACCATTTTCCCAAAACCTAAAACCCAACACCTAGCACCGTTTAGTTGCTTAGTCGCTTAGTTGTTTAGTCGAATTCCATTATTCCTTATTTCCCTTCCTTTTCTGTCGCTTTATCTGTTCAAATAAAATGATCAGAATCAAGGTAGGCAAAGCAATTTTAAACAAATGACTACGATCACCTGACACATAATATGCCATACCAATAGCAGCAATGGAAAACACACAAAAGATGGCCCCAACGATCTGCAGATTTCTTCTTAAAATGGCGCTTTGGTGCCTTATATAAATCAATCTGGCAATGAAAAATAGCAGAATTGCCAGGACAAAAGGAATTACGTACAATAGGTTCATAATCAATGGAATTAGATGTTTAGTTGCGATGAGAAGAAGGTCGCTGCGCGCCGATGATTTGATGATTCGATGAAATCGCTGCGCTCGGTTTAGTTGTTTAGCCGAATCAATCGAGTATTTACCAGCACCCAGCTATCGAATGAATATGTCTGCTCTAAAGCTGACTCTATTGTCTGCAATAACGTGCATCAACGGGGATAATCAAAGCGGGAGAAATTGAGTTGAACTGATAAAAAAAGAGCTGAAATCAAAAATCGGCGGAAACATATAATTGCGACCGCCGATTTTCAGATAACAGGTTCAAGGGATTATAAATTTCAAACTACTAAAGAATACAACTGTTTCATTGATTATATTAGATCTTCATGCTACGGAATCAGTGGGACTCAAAAAGCAATTATGTTCTGAACTCAGAAGGTATACCTGCTGGCGGACCTTCTTGTACTGCAATCCATTCTGAATGCTATGAACTTGTTTCTCAACCATTTCGCAAGACTTCTGTGATGCAACTTTTTGGTATTTGGATAAGCAAAATGAATTACTAGATTGCCTATTTTCCCTGACATCACCAGCTACTACATGTATTTTATGAAGCAATTGCTTCGTAAAAATTTTACTATTCATGCTCAATTAGTTAAATGAGGCTATTTAATTATCCTAAGTTTCGTTGGACGCATCATTGAGAAACTCATAGTTCCAAGGGTCGATATTACTAATAGCCTAATTTATTTCAGCCCTAGTTAAATATCGTCCCATTAGGACTTCTTTTTTTGAATCCCAGTTGTCTGGATGTTCTCTTTGGAAACTCCAATTCCTTTCATGACCTGCAGATCTAATACCCTCAAGGTCAAATGAATATGCGCCAGTCTTAGTTCTTCTTAATTGAACTTCGTCCAACTCTAACCTACTGCCATTTACCAGAGATCCTTTAATTTCTCTAGCTGTTTTTTTGAGCCTCATTTCGCGGATGCATTAAGTAAGAACATTCTATTTACAACCACAAATATAGTAGTTGTAAAGGATTGGCTCATTACACAATTCCACATTTAAATTGCATGATTTTAGCGAAAAAACCTTCAAATCGGTGTTCATAAACCATTGTTCATCAGTATGTTTAAACATATGAAGTCGAAATACGAGTATTTTCTAAAATAGTAAATGGGGCCGCTTTGGAAGGTATTTCCTTGATATAAGCGCCTTTGATGAAAACTATAGAGTCAGAAATAAAAAAAGAGGCTGCCCAAATTTATGAGACAACCTCTTATTCACTCCTATCTTATCCCTGCGATATTTCTTAGTTCGATTTACCAACCAAGGTCCATTTGTAGGTACTTCCAACTTTAGCGATACCCCAATAGTCAAATGAGCCACTTGCGCGATCACCATTTATATCTAAAGTAGTAGCTCCCGTCGATCCGACATATGAATTGGAAACTGCGGTAAAATTTGCCACTAGAGTATTAATGTCTGCAGGTACACCATTTGACCCCTCAATGGTCTTCGCAATGACCCACATCGCATCGTATGCTGCTAGTCCGAATGCGTCTGCATGAATACCTGAGCGACTTTCAATTTTGGCTGCTAGAGGTTCCCAGATTGATTTCTGTGCATCGGGCAAGCCAAATGAGGGAGTAAAAAACTGTGTGGCTATGGCGAACTCAGATGCAACTGCATCATCAGTAATTGCAGCGCTCAGTGCAACACCATCACCGCCATACCAGCGTACAGATTTGAATACTGGGTCACTGTTGGCAACATTGAATAATGCTACGCATTCGTCAAATGACGCTAGGTACACTGCAATTTCTGAAATCGGTCCAGTTGCATCAAGCGCGCTGATTTGGGATTTCAAAGCACCTAATATTGACGAAAAATTCATTTCGCTTGCTCCATAAGGGGTTAATGCTAACGTGTTTCCTCCCAAAGCTGAGAATGAATTGCCCGTGGAACTTTGCAAACCCAAATTGCCTGCGTCATCGCGCGCCATGGTAATGATATTGCGAATACCATCCTGGTACATCGTCTTGGCGATGGCTGCTCCTTCGATCTTGTCAGCAGGACAAAAACGAACAATTGCGTCCCCAGGCAATGCTAGCGATCCTGCTGTACTACCCTGGCTTATCACCAGCGTATTGGATGAATCAACATAGGGTTTCAGTGCTGCTAATTCAGCGCTACTTTGAGGGCCGATCACAAAGCGAATTCCAGAGTTCTCGGCGCTCAGAAATGCCGGAACGGCCAAAGCAGCATCTAGCTTGGTGTCATCGGTCTGGAATGCAAGCCTAAACTTGGATCCTTTGTTCTTGAAGTAAGCATTAATATCCTCAACGGCAATCTCCACTGCTGAGTTTGAAGTCTTGCCCAAAGAATTCCAGTTGCCTGTCAGCGAGAATAAATTTCTTACTTGAATTGTTGTGGTGTCAATATTATTGTCATCATCGCAGGCTATAAAGCCAAGGAGAAGCAAAAAAACGAGTGGAAATAGTTTTTTCATAAAAGTGGAGCTTAGTAAGATTTCTAATTGGCCCCAAATCTAAAAGAAAATTCGCTTAAACGAACATACAAAGTATTGCGTGGCAAAATGATATTCAAAACAAGGAATGTTTTTATGACAGGCTTTTCCAACTTGAGACTCCGACGGATTCAGAAATCCAGTAATTGATTAATACATCATTATTCTGCACTTAACTCCAGATTCTCTGTTAACTCCCTGAACATTCGATTGCGAACAAGTCGACATCCGCTTAAACTACCAAGCAAAACATTGCGTGGCTACTACCCTTTCTTCGTTCCCCAAACCCTAAAGATCCTTGGAAGGCTCAGAATTGTCTGCTCATTGCGCGTAAATTCTTCCAATTCCCTTTGCACTATAGAGATTTCGTCATGAGTTGCTATCTTCTGATTGACTACCGAGTCCTTGATCTTTTCGAGAGTAAAGTGAGCCATCCATTTACCAGGACCACTATTGAAACTTGGTTGAATCACTTCAAAACCAACATCTTGAAGACCAACGTAATGAAAAAGTGAAACTAATGTGGGGCCAATCTGGGGATTTTGCCCATTTCCTTGAGCAGCCAAAACGTAGTACTTGAGATAGGCGTCAAAAGAAGCTGAAGGTGGATGGCTAAAATGGCCATCAAAATCGACGTCTTCAACCAAAATTCTACCGCCGGGTCTTGTGGCATTGATCATGTTGTGCAGAGCAAACTCAGGCTGGGTTAAATGTGAAAACAAAAAGCGGGCGTAGGAAATATCAAATTCATCGGAAAAAGAGATGTTATAAACACCTTTAGATTCAAACATAACTTGTTTAATCCCTTCTCTTAAAGCATCCTCTTGGGCAAGGCGAATAATCTCTTCGTCAAAATCAATACCGATAACCTGCCCTTTTTCACCCACCAACTTCGCAGCCATCAAGGCGACATCTCCTCCTCCACAACCCAGATCGAGGAAACGCTGCCCTACTATCGGACCATTTCTTTCAATCAATTCCTTAGTACTTTGCTCTAGTACTTGAGCTAACACTTGAAGACGTTTCTTGCCTTCTTCGCCTCCGGAGATTATATATTCACTACCCATCAGTACTACAACTTGATTTTAAAGATAACAACTCCGTGTTATCTATGAAACAAACATTGCAATAGATTTCTTAAAGAACCCCTCTCTTCTATTGTTTTTAAAATCAGACAGATAGAGAGAATGGGGATGAATTAGGTGCTCAAATAGGACAGCAGTCTGTTTCGCAAACCAAACCTTCTTGATTTTACAAATCAACATTCAAAGTACATGCGAATAAATTGAATCGCTCTATTTTTCATCGTCCTTAAAAAGTCCTCGAAAGGCATTTCCTAGCTCATTCATATCGTGTTTGAACTCCTTCTTGAACGAATCGTACTTGTCGGCAACTTTGTCATCAAAGTTCTCCATGTCCCGGTTAAATTCATCCGTTCTTGTATTGAGTTTGGCTTTCATCTCCTGCAGCGATTCATTTGACTTTTTGAGCTGAGCCTGCAGTTTGGCCTTTTGCTTATCGCTTGCTTTGGAGATCTTGATCTCTAGCTCTTTGGAATCATTTTCCATCTTCTGAATGGCATCGTCTGATTCAGCTTTAAACTCTCGCCAATCGGCAGCTACTTTCTCCTTCAATGTGTCATTGGAAGCTACTGCAGCTTCTTTCATATCTGTACCAGCCTCATTGAGGTTGTTCTTTGCATCATTCATTTCCTTTGTTGCTGCTTCATTGCAACTAAATAAAATGATACCTCCGATGAAAATTGAAAATATCGCCCAATTAAATTTGTTCATCATGCTTGTTTTTTGTTTAAATAAAATCTGAGAAAATCCTAGGTTACACAAATGGATTTTAATACTAACCAGTTATCTATATATTAGGTTCCGCAAGATTAATGTTGGAAACCTACGCTTGTGAAATCCTCTTGTTTCTCAACAAAACAAAATCATCCCTCAAGTCTTTGTTGGCTTGGCTCCTAGTAAATGCTCTCAGATCCAAAATTGAGACATTTTCCATTTCAAACATTTCTAATTTTTTCAAAAACGGAGAGTCCTCAAATGCCGGGTACGCCATTGTCACTGCTCCCCCTGCCTCTTCTAGATTGTCACCTGCAGACTTTGCAATAAGTCTTATCAATGAGATATATGGACTTGGGTATTCTTGGTCAGGTAAATTGAGTTCAAATGCCGTCACAAAAGTGCTAGTAAACAAATATTCCTTTTGACTTTGCGAGGTAGAAATCTCAGAAATTATTCCAAAAACCATATACTTATGCTCCTCATAAAATACTTCAAATCTCTCTATGTCCGTCGCATGCATATCATCTGACTTTAATGGGGTATGAAACTCCCCGACTCAAATAATACACTAAGCTGTCTGTGCCAATCCGTCTCTCAGTAGTCTAAGTTTGATGTGATCCAACTCGAGAAGACCAAAATGCGATCTTATCAAGGTGCTATATTCCAAAATTAGATTCCTGATACTACTTCGCATTACATGCTCATAATTACACCTGGAAATTACTTCCCCGTAATTACAGGAATCCAAAATCTCTTGACGACCAATTTCTCTATAGGCAAAAGCTGTGTACTTAAGCAAGCACAAGAAATTGCCCTGCAAAATATGCTGCCGGTCTGCTCTTCCACCAAGAATATGAATCTTGGTGACGAGATCCATCTTACAGACTCTACTGGTTTTGATCAAATCACTGAAACACTCAATCATGTCCTGATCATTGGTCTCCATGGAAGCGCAAGCGTATCCTTCAATCCTATCATTGTGGATTGCAATCAACTTCTCAAAGATCATTATCAAATTCAAATTAGTCATTGCTTGGGGGTTAATCTCATAACACAAATATGTAGTAGTCCTTATTTACCTTTGCACATAATATTCCTATGTCATCTTCTAACATGAAGGTACTCTTAGATACTCCGGATTTTGTTACACAATTAAGGATATATATTACATTATTAAGGACGGGAATTTAGCTGAGCCACAACTCGTCAATATTTCTCTATTTTGCAAACTTGCAACTATATATCAAATAAAGTCAAAAAACACAATAATAACTCAATAATAATCCACAAGACAAATATTGTTTCGAAATT
Organism: Saprospiraceae bacterium; assembly: GCA_039927395.1. Classification (GTDB taxonomy): domain Bacteria; phylum Bacteroidota; class Bacteroidia; order Chitinophagales; family Saprospiraceae; genus JBDSUZ01. Next base: position 6,390 of record JBDSUZ010000065.1, read on the forward strand.
AGATTAAGCAGATGATCAAAGTCGATGATGAGTTTTTGAAATATTGCCATATTACTTCGACATGCTACGGAGGCTCTGATGCAAGAAAAGGGAGTCGCACTGACAAGCATTAGTTCTGATATTGACTCTAATTCCAAAAACCAATGCAGCTCAACTAACTTGATCAAAATTGAAATCACGTCAAATTGCCAAGTACAATTACATAAAGGACTTGTAAGTTTTCATTTACAAATGAATCATGTGGGAGATAATTCTTCTATTGAAAATCTGATAATTAATCTGGCCAAATAATTAAATTATTAATTAAAAGCAATTACAAATCCTCCAGATTGCTTCTTCTTTGAACTGTCAGAGATTTGAAAGAAGTGGGTGTCAAGCCCGTTATTTTTTTGAATTGATTAGAAAGGTGAGCGGTGCTGCTGTAATGCATTTTTGCTGCTATCTGCGTAAGATTGAGTTCGCCATATATCAACAACTCTTTCACTTTCTCGATCTTATGTTGCATAATAAAATGCTCAATAGTAACTCCCTTGGTTTGAGAAAATATCGTTGACAATTGGCTGTAATCTTGATTCAATTTACCACTCAAGTACTCAGAAAAATTGGTCAAAGGAAGCTCGTCCGAGTAGTGAATCATTTCAACTATTACGTTCTTTATTCTTTCAATTAGCACCGCTTTTTTGTCGTCCATCAACATCAGCCCCGAGTTTGCAAGTGCTTCTTTTAACTGCAGTCTTTTCTTATCTGGTAAGCCTCCAACAATCTCGACCTCTCCCAACTCGATAAGCGAATACCGAACTGAAAGTTTGTCCAACTCTGACTTAACCATCATTTTACAGCGAAGGCTAACCATATTTTGAATGAAAATCCTCATAAGTAAAGGGACGAAAGGGGGAGTAAAAAGTCAGGTTACACTAATTCAAACCGCAGAAGCTTAAGATCTACAGATGAGTAAGATAATAAAAAGTAACAATTTAGTGGCTTGCCCTACAAGTTTGCCTGTCACAGAATAGTAACAAAACTCTTAGTTCCGGCTGAAAGCTGGAACTTGACTCAACCGTGATCAAATATGCCGAGCCCACATTGGGCTAGAATCAAGTACTCGTTGATAAGTACTACATTGAGGTATATGGGCTCCTGGTAGATAACCTGTGCTCATCAGGAACTCGTTTACGATCTCCGCCCCTGTAAATTTGAAAGTTTTTTTGAATAACTTAACCCATTCCTCCTTGGGCTTGGGATGATGAAATGCAAGCCAGTTTTCAAAAGAGCCGTACTCCTTTTGCAAATGGAGGATTGTTTTGGCATTCTCGATTGCAGCGCTAATCTTCAATCGATTGCGTATAATTCCCGGGTCCGCTAGTAATCGTTCCCAATCTGAATCAATGTACGCCGCGACTTTTGAAATATCATAGTTGTGGTAGGCTTGCCTAAAACCGGCCTCCTTTTTCAGAATGATTTCCCAACTCAGCCCTGCTTGATTGATCTCCAGTAAGAGCCGTCCAAAAAGTTCGTTATCATCATGAAGAGGAAATCCATACAAATTGTCGTGATAAGCTCCATGTAGAGCCTTCTTATCTGGTGACATGAATTCTATTGCTTTGCAGTATGACATGTAAAGAATTGAAGGAGTCAAGTTGCAATGTAATCAATCCTCAAAAATCAATCATGAAGGATTTGCGTAGATATGGACCACATGTTGCCGCAATAGTCCATGAATGTTCCCCTCTTATCGGGCTCTCCTGGTTTGACAACTGGTGCTTCGACTAAAGTAAATCCTGCTTCAATCGCTTTGGCAAATGTTGAATCTACATCAGGCAAATAAACATGAAGAATACTGACATTTGGTGGCCATTTGTCAGTAGAGTCGGCGATCATGAGGATAGAATCATCGATCTGCAATTCAGTATGCATAATTTTTCCATCAGGCAAGCCATATCTTCTCAATTCCTTGGCATCAAATGCCAATACGAGTAAATCGACCAATTTTTGCGCATCATGGGCAATGATATATGGCGACATTGAATTATATCCCTCAGGTTTGAATGTTGTGTTCATGCTTTTATTGACCTATAATTTGTTCCCTTAAATCTAATACTATAATTCAATTTTACAAAAAGCAAATTTTCAATTATACTACAGTAATTCGTCAACCCTTGAATCCAGAATGAAATATGGAATAAAATAATCCCCACCAGAAATTCCAATTATTGAAGCACAATTGTTATCAAAGTCGGCGGTAAATCCAATAAGAAAGATCAATTAACAAAGCTCTAGGTTCGCCCGTTTTTGCACCTTTGATGGTTTAAAGTAAACTGGGGTCAGTCCCGTTATTTGCTTAAACTGACTGGTAAGCTGTGCCAAACTATTGTAATGCATTTTGGCTGCAATCTGAGTAAGATTTAGTTCACCATGGATGATAAGCTCTTTGACTTTATCAATCTTATTTTGCTTGATAAAGTGCTCAATTGCTATTCCCTTAGTATGAGAAAAAATAGCAGCTAATTGCTTATAATCTAATTGCAATTTCTCAGCCAAATAATCAGAGAATTTTGTCAGTGGAAGCTCCTCACCGTCGTGTATCATCTCAGCAATTGCATTCTTAATTCTGTAGATCAACATTGACTTCTTATCATCCATCAATACTAGGCCGGAACCCGACAGAGCATTCTTGAGCTGATGTCTCTTCTTTTCAGAAAGACTTCCAACAATCTCAACTTCTCCTGTGTCGACATGTGAATACCGTATCAACAGTTTATCCAATTCTGACTTAACCAACTGCTTGCAGCGAAGGCTAACCATGTTTTGAATGAAAATTTTCATAACAAAATGGGGCGCGAGGGGAAATAAAGTACCAAGTTAAACAAATTGAGGAGTCTGAACTAAATTATTGAAAATGAATCAGCTAAAAGTACTTGATAATCGTATTTAACCCTCATAATGTTATAAAAAAACACTGATTATGCTGCTAATATTCTGGCAGATCATGGTTGTTTCGCTGTCATTCGTTGCCCTCCATAGCATTGCACAATTGGCTTGGGTTGCAACTAAATTCAACCACTAAAGCATAGCTCCAGATCTCCCCGGTAAGTACAATCGCTTCCATTCCATGTCACCGTTACATTTACATCATTACCTTTCGGATAGGTATCGGACTTTGTTTTGTTTGGCAAACTCGTCCAGATAATAATGCCTTATACGTACTTCCTGTCCGTCGGTTCGGAATTTTGTCTTAGGCTTCCTTCAGATTCTCCCTCGCGAAAGACAACCCTTGCCCTCAACTAATACTTCCCCCTATCAGGGTGTATAGTGGACTTTAACCACCTGCTATTGCCCATGCTGGGCACATTAAAAAAAAAGGAAGCATCCGAGGACGCTTCCTAATTCAAGGCTCAATTATTGTTGGAGATGGATCAGTACTTCCAGTCGTACCATAATTGACACATACACAAGAATTCTTCTTTCACCTATCTACCTATATTTAGATTGGGACTATATTTTGATAAATCGCTTGATCATCGTTCTACCAGGCATAGCAACTTTTAGTAAATACATTCCCGGACTAAGATCTTGGATATCAATCGTAGCATTCTTGATTTTGCCTGAAGACGCGAGAAATCCTTTCATATCTATCAATTGAAATAAAGGTGAATGATGGGCACTCAATCCGCGCATTTTGACATTTAGAATGCTCTTTGCAGGATTGGGAAACAATTCCATTTCATCATAAGGACTGATCTCATCTAATCCTAGAATTCCATTTCCTTGGGTAATTGTGATGAATTGGTTTGGAAAGATTTGGGTGAAGATTTCAGTAGCTTGGCCTAACCATTCCACTTTGATAGAATCGATTGATGTTGCATCGCCAAGTCCAAAATGTGCCCTCAGGTCATTTTGACTGCAATACGCTGACTGTGCCGATATTTCACGCATTTGCCATACTTCCTTGCCATTGATCGTTGCTTTTACGCGAATTTTACAGCCAATTGCAGCCCTGTTTGTGGTTGTTCCGACCAACTTGATAGTGATCCAATTATTCGAATTGCCATCGTTGTGATATAGGAAATCCACATCGTCAATACTGTTGAAACTCACCGTAGCAACTGCTAGGTCCTCAAATCCATCGTTGTCATAATCACCGAATGCACAGCCGTATGACCAAGAGGATTCGATGGCAGGAATTGTATTACTCACTCTCGCAAATGAGCCATCTCCATTATTTAAGTAAAGGAAACTCAGTTGCTTGGAAAGTGTGTAAAATGCATTGGTGACAAACAAATCCAAATCACCGTCATTGTCGATATCGCTCCAGGCTGAGCTAAATGAATGCGCATTCGTATTCGAAACTGTATCGGATACCATTTTAGTAAAATTGAAGGAGCCCTCATTGCGAAATAGTGCATTGCTGGAACCGTCATAGGTGAGAAATACATCGAGGTCACCATCATTGTCATAGTCAGCCCATGAACTGCTCATGGTGTTGCCAAGATTGCTTACTAAGGGTCCTGCGGCGATTTTTGTGAAAATAATTCCATTATTGTCATTGCGATACATCTGCTCATTCTTACCGTTTTCATTAGTAACAAAGAGATCGAGATCGCCATCTCCATCGATATCAACCCAATTGACGCTTCGAGTGTCACTAATATCATTTACTATCGTACCCATTGTGATCTTGGTAAATTTGTTGCCGCCATCATTGTGATACAATAGATTCTTATTTGTGCCAGCGCTGTTTGTGACGTAAAGATCTACAAGTCCATCGCGATCATAATCTCCCAAGAAGCAGTTTCGCAGTAACCACCGCTAGTAACCACATCTTGTACTCTTGTAAAATTGGCATTGCCGTCATTGACATAAAATAGATTATTGCTGAGATAGTAATTGGCGACATAGCAATCTAGATCTCCATCATTGTCAGTATCAGCAAATGTGGCACCATCAGAGGGAGCATGATCCAATGCTATCGAATCGCCAGAAATGGCATCAAAAGAGCCCGCTCCATCATTTATGTAAAGAAAATTGTTTTGACCACCTTTTGGACCATTTGTGATCATCAGATCGATCCATCCATCGTTGTTTACATCAACCCAATTGACACTTCGCGAGTCACCAATCATATTTGTGACGGGCCCTGCTGTAATTTTGGTAAATGTCTGAGCGAAGGCAAATGAAATATTGCAAGTCGCAAAAACTAGCAGTAGATATCTATTTGATATCGAAAATGTATTCTTGATCATCAGCATATTTTCCTTTGTTTAGGACAAACCTGCACAGATTGATCTATTTTTTTGCGTAAAGTGTATCAATGACCGTTTGCGCCTTAAAGACGGCTATAAGCACAGGGTGAATGCAAAACAGTTCAATTGAACTCAGAGATGAGGATCGATTTGCTTAAATAAAATATCTTTACTTAGTAACAACAGTTGTTAATATTTCAAGTCCTAATCCACAGTAAATGATATATCTCAGAGGTCTTAGTTTCATAATCTTGCTTATCTGCATTTGGTCAAATACTGCTATCGCTCAAATCCAACATGTGGAACCAATGCAATGGTGGGTGGGAATGAAAAACCCAAAACTGCAGCTACTTATTCACGGAAAAGATATCGCCGAGACAAAAGCGACAATCAATTATCCTGGTGTAAGTATTGTTAAAGTCACGCCAGGTGACAGCAAAAACTATCTATTCCTCGACCTCAAGATTGCAAATACGACAAAGGCTGGCAGTTTTGTCATTCAATTTGAGAAGGGAGACAAGCTCATCGACAAATATGAATACAAACTCCTCAATAGGAAGCAATCCTCCGATCAATACAAAGGATTCAATTCATCAGACGCTATTTGCCTTGTTTTCCCAGATCGATTCGCAAATGGAAATAAGCAAAATGATGTAGTACCAGGTTTGAAGGAAAGCAAGGTCGATCGGGCAAATCAAGTTGCAAGGCATGGTGGTGACATAAGAGGCATGATTGATCATCTCGATTATATCGCTGATATGGGTTTCACTGCAATTTGGGCCACGCCTTTGCTTGAAAACGACATGGCGCAATATTCTTATCACGGATATTCAATTACCAATTACTACAAGGTCGATCCGCGCTTCGGCACGATGGACGAATACCACGAATTGTCAGCAAAGGCAAAAGAAAAGGGAATCAAATTGATCTTTGATATGGTGCTAAACCATATTGGCACGGGATATTGGTGGATGAATGATCTGCCATTTAAGGATTGGATAAATAAGGCTGATTCGATTGAAATCACCAATCATCGACGGACAGTCAATGAGGATCTCTATGCTTCCAAATACGATCAAGACCTTATGCGCAATGGTTGGTTTGTATCGAGTATGCCTGACATGGCAGGACAAAATCCATTTGTTGCAGAATACCTTATTCAAAATACCATTTGGTGGATTGAAACGCTGCAACTTGGTGGCATTCGCGAGGACACTTATGGATATGCCGACAAGAATTTCCTAAGCCAATGGAGCTGTCGCGTGATGGACGAATATCCCAATTTCAGCATGGTGGGCGAAGAATGGAGCACCAATCCCTTGATCACATCATACTGGCAGGCCGGCAAGAAAACACATGATGGCTACAAAAGCTGTCTTAGTACCGTGATGGATTTCCCGATGCAATCAGCTCTGACCGAAGCAATCAAGGAGCCTGAGGGTAAAGGCTTCGACAAGGGCCTATCTGCTCTATATGAATGTCTTGCAAATGACTTTGTGTACGCCGATCCCAACAATATCTTGATCATGGCTGACAATCATGATATGGATCGGATATATACCCAGCTCAACGAAGATCTGGATCTGACTAAAATGGCCATGACTTACCTTATGACAATCAGGGGCATTCCACAGATATTTTACGGCACTGAAATCTTGATGCAAAATACGGGACACCATAAGGAAGATGGCATGATCCGCACAGATTTTCCTGGTGGCTGGGAGGGCGACTCTGTCAATGCATTTACAGGCAAAGGACTAAGTTCCAATCAATTGGAAATGCAGTCCTATTTGCGGAAATTGCTCAATTGGCGCAAAAACAACGATGTAATTGCCAATGGTAAGACGCTTCATTTTGCCCCATATGATGGTATTTATGTTTATTTCAGATACAACACCGACAAAATGGTGATGGTGATCATGAATAAAAACTCCAATCCGTCGAACATACAACCTGCACGATTTGTGGAGATTCTAAAAGGCCATCAATGGGGAAAAGACGTGATGACAGGTGAGACTGTGGATATTTCCGAGCCATTTGTGGTGAAGGGGAAGACGGTGACGGTGCTGGAACTGGGGCTTTAGGACTTATGAAAGGAATCAAGGGAAATTAAAAGCTTGGGAAGGTTTCAAAGGTTCAGGGTTTAGGGTTGAGAGTTCAGAGTTTAGAGTTCATCAATTGTCAGAAAAGGGTCGTTGACTCCTGTGTCCAATTAGTCCATCCGGTCCTTCAAAGGTATCTTAAGTTCCGATTCTCCTAAACTTCATGGACGCCCTAAACCTCCCGAACTTCTTAAACTACCTAAATTTTTGATTCTCCGCTAAATTCAGACGCATAAAGTCAACAGGCTTCGGCTCCGCTCAGTCACCGGATCTGATTGGTCATAGGGAAGCGCGTGGAAAACCACAATTGTGATTTTCCACGCGCTTCCATTACACTTTAAGACGGTCCCCGAGTGGAGTCGAGGGGTCTGCGTTGAAGCTGGATGTCCAAAACCGTGTCATGACACTCTAGACCACTTTGAAGGACCCAAAGGACCCGAAGGACATTTGTAGAGTTGAATTGATAAATTTTGACATTCCAGAACCTAACACTCAGTACCAAGCTGCTCGGTAATGGGTACTGGAAAAATATGTCATATGGCCTATGGCTTAAGTCCTAAGGAAGCAGCCAAATTCGATTGATTCAACTAAACAACTACACGACTCAACAAATAAACGGAGCGCAGCGACTTTCTTCTCATCAAATCATCGCATCATCAAAAAATGGTGTGCGGTGTGTGGTGTGCGAAAAAAAGGCTTAAGTCGTATGGCGCAGGGCCTATGGAAACAGCCAAATAGGCTTGCCTCGACTAATCGACTACACAACTAATCGGAGCGGAGCGACTTTCCTCTCATCAAATCATCGCATCATCAAAAAAAGGTGTGCGGTGTGGGGTGTGTGGTGTGCGAAAAAAAGGCTTAAGTCGTATGGCGCAGGGCCTATGGAAACAGCCAAATGGTGGTGATTCAACTAAACAACTCATCATCGAATCCGAGTGCCCCAACCCTAACAAAGGTCTTTTTCCTTTTTCCTTTCTTAATCATCAAATCATCGACTCATCAAATCATCGGAGCATAGCGACAAGTTGGAGCGCAGCGACTTTCAAGAATTGGCGTTGGGCGTTGGGCGTGGAAAACAGCCAAATTCGATTGCTTCGACTCATCAAATCATCGACTCATCAAATCATCAAAAAAGAGCGCCTCGACTTTCCTAATCTATAATCGTGATGCAATTGGCATCGAGCGAGACAAGGCAGGCCATTGACTCTACCTCGTATCTGATC
>JBDSUZ010000066.1:0-21569 GCA_039927395.1 Saprospiraceae bacterium
CTGTAACGATAGGTCTTTATTTCGAGGAAATAAGGCCCCTTGCCGCTCCTGATATGCTCTGCTGCCATGGATATCGCTTCATGTACTGCTTCCGGATCCATTCCGTTGACAGCAAGGCTCGGCATATCAAATGCCAGTCCTAGCTTATATAATTCAGTGACATTGCTCGTTCTTTCAATGGAGGTTCCCATTGCATAGCCGTTGTTTTCGACAATATACAAGACCGGTATCTTCCATGTCATCGCCATATTGAAACTCTCGTATAAAGCACCTTGTCGCGCCGCGCCATCACCAAACATAGTGACGCAAAGATTATCTGTGCCCTTGTATTTCTCTGCCAAAGCAATACCAGTACCGATCGGAATCTGAGCTCCCACAATGCCATTGCCTCCAAAGAACCTATGTTCTTGGGAAAAGAAGTGCATAGACCCGCCTTTGCCTTTGACGACTCCAGTTGATTTACCAAACAGTTCAGCCATAGCGGCCTTGGTTGATATCCCACGGGAAATCGCAGTACCATGCTGCCTGTAAGCTGTTACAACTGCGTCTTGATCACGAAGAGCAGTTTTCATACCTGCAGCGATTGCTTCCTGGCCAATGTACACATGGCAAAAGCCACGAATTTTCTGTAAGGAATACATCATCAATGTCCGTTCCTCAAATTTGCGGATACGCAGCATAGTCTCATACCACGTCATGTACTGTTCAGCCAAGGGATTGGTCTTAGTAGTAGATTTGTTTGTCGCTGTTTTTTTGGCGATCGTTTTTGTAGCCATGTTGCCGGAGCGCTTTGATGTATTGACCGCAAAGATAGCAGCAGAAACTCAAATCTGGAAATGCCATTTCCCTAAATGCTAATTTGAAGGAAAGCTGTCCAATCATTCGCTTAATTGTAGTTTTGTACTGTGATGGTGATTACGATCATTCAATTACAATCATAAAGCCTGAAACAAGACAATTGATCCTCAAATCCCTGAAATTAACTCAGTTCAAGAACTATGCTTCGCTCCATATCGAGCCTGATGCGGGGATAAACCTGATTTCTGGGGCCAATGGTATGGGTAAAACCAATCTTCAGGATGCCATCTACTACCTTGCTTTGACAAAATCATACTTTCAGGTAAGAGATCAACAGGTAATACAGTACGATCAAGAGTTTTTCAGAATCGATGGCCATTTCCAACAATCAGAAGATCTAATCCAAGTTGTTTGTAAATACAATAGACTTGAAAAGGTGATGGAATGGGAGGGTAAGGCCTATGAGCGATTGAGTGAGCATATCGGAAGGATTCCCGTGGTATTTGTAGCTCCAGATGATATATGGATTCTAAATGAAACTGGTGAAGCCAGGAGACGATTTGTAGATATCACTATTTCGCAGTTTGATCCCGGATATCTTGATGACGTGATCAACTACAACAGATTTCTCAAACAGAAACAGTCTTTGTTGAAATTTCCATCACAAGGGAAATCCGTCGATCTAGTGCTTCTTAGAGCCTACAACGACAGGATGGCTCGACTTGCAAGCTTGATCTATCACCAACGAAAGAAATTCATCGAAGAGTTCGAACCAATATTTCAGAGTTTCTACAGAGATATAGCACAGATATCAGAGTCTGTAAGTGTTACTTACGAGAGTTCCCAGTCTGAAGAGCCACTCGATATCACATTAGAAGCCAATATGCAGGAAGAGCTGCGACAGCGCAGAGCCATATATGGAATCCATCGAGATGACCTGAAATTTGAGCTTTTTGGAAAGTCGATCCGCCGATTAGCCTCTCAAGGCCAAAAAAAGACATTTTTGCTCGCTCTCAAACTCGCACAGCACAGAATGTTGGAGCAGGTACTGCAGAAGAAGCCTATTTTGCTGATAGATGACATATTTGAGAAACTTGACCCTAGTCGAGTGGAAGGGATTCTAAAGACCATTCACCATCAGGTGGGAGGCCAGGTGTTCATAACTGATACTCAATCGGAGAGGGTCTTGAATATATTGAAGAAAGAAGGCATAAAATCGACGAATTACTTCATGGAAGATGCAGCAATAAAATCACAAACTTATGAGTGATCAAAACGAGTATAAGATCGGTGATCTGCTAAAGAAATTTATCAAGCAACCTCAGATCGAAAGTGCATATATCAATAGTCGCATCGAATCGCTTTGGGCAGAAATGATGGGAAGCTTGATTTCATCAATGACTACGAAAATCCAGCTGAATCGTGGGGTCCTCAACATTTCAGTGAGTAGTGCGGCATTGAGACAGGAATTGAGTTATTCCAAACCATTGATCATAAAGACCGTAAACGAAACGTTAGGTGAGGAGTATGTAAAATCAGTGGAGATTCACTAATTGTACCCACAGGGCAAAAAAAAGGCGCTGAAAGAGCGCCTTTTCTAATATTCTATGGTCTCACCCCATCTGGTGATGGAGAATTATTGATCGTCGGATCCCAGTTTTCAACTTTCTTTTTGCCTTTGACCGTTTGTGCTTTTTTCACTGCTTCGTATGCGTTGACAGTTCCGCCAGTAACAGAAAGAGTTTTGAAAGGTACTTTCTCGCCTGATCCTGGTTTCTTAACTAATGCATCTACAGGAACAACAGATTCCATCATGATATCTTTGATCTGTGTTGCGGTAAGATTTGGGAAGTACGAGCGCAAGATAGCTGCAACTCCTGCCGCCGCTGGAGAAGCCATGCTTGTTCCACTAGCTTTGTCGTAACCACCATTTGGAACAGTAGAGTTCAAATCTACTCCAGGTGAAAATAGATCTACTCCTTCTTGACCGTAGTTGGAGAAATTAGCAGCAATGTCTTCGCCAGTTTTCCAGTTAAGGGCAGCAATTTCTAACCAATTGTCGGCAGTCTTTTTGCCAAATAGACCTTTCTTTTCGAATTTATCATTGGGAAAATTGTTGCTGTGATCATTATCCTCTCCTGAGTTTCCTGCAGCATGAACAAGCAAAACATCGTGTTTTGCTGCATATTTAACCGCCCGATCAACAGCAGCTTTGTCCCAGCTATATCCTTTACCAAAGCTCATATTGATGACGCTTGCACCATTGTCGACTGCGTATATGATGGCATTTGCTACGTCTTTGTCTCTCTCGTCGCCGTCAGGTACTGCTCTAACTGACATGATGCGGACATTGTCTGCAATTCCCATGATTCCTTTACCATTTTTGCGATCAGCGGCAATTATACCTGCCACGTGTGTGCCATGGAAGGCGTCTGGACCGATACAATCGCTGTTGCCATATAAATGTTCGTTTGAATCCGAATAGTTATCCCCAACGATCATTCTCGTATTGAGGTCCGGATTGTATGTATATTCCAATTGACTCTTGAAATATTTTTGCCCTTCAGCAAAGTCATCGTGTATTGCTTCTTTGATCTCTTTTATGCTTTTGGGCATTTCTTCAGAGTTCTCTTCAAACATTTGAGTCAAAATTGATTTGCCTACCATCAGATTTTGATCACCTGTTGGATCTATCTTTTCAATCGATTCCGCCGTCAGTGGAGTGCTTCCTAATTTTGCTTCAAGGGCATCCATTGCTTTGTAGAACATGTCGACTGACATATCCATTTTTTCCAAGCTCTCTGATGATTTTGCTCTTGCTTCTTCGACTACTTTAGCGGTTTCCTGGTAAAGTGCGTACTCCTTCTCTTCCTTTTTGCTGATAGTTTTTGGGTCACGATCCTTGTACTTGGCCCTCAATTTGGCATATACACGTGTGACTTCAAGGTTATCTGAACCAACATTTTTACCGTCCTTGCCCCCGATAAAATTCCATCCATGTATGTCATCGATGAAACCATTTTGGTCATCATCTTTATTATTGCCTGGAATTTCTTTTGGGTTGACCCACATGATGTCTTTCAGATCCTCATGGTTGAAATCAACTCCTGAGTCAATAACTGCGACAATTATTGGTTTCGACTTTTTCCCTTTAAGCAATGTGTTATAGGTTTTTTCAGAAGAAACTCCATTATATCCATCTGCTTTTGAATCTAGAGTAAACCAATTACCTGGTGCTGCTTTTTGTGCCTCCGCGGAGGAAAAGACGAATAGGCAAAGGACAAGAAAAAGAGGTTTAGCGACGTTCATGAGGTTTGCGATTTTTTATTCCGTAATTTTAACGCAAATAACTGTACTAAATTGAAAGCAATTAATAATTTAGACCAATACACTTATTTTGAAGTTAAAAATATACAAGTGCCCCGATGTTCAAGAATGTACTAATCCTGTGGTCAATCACCTCGATGCTCGGTCTATCGGAGCTTAGTGCTCAAAATTTCACCTTTGGTGTCGGATTTGGCGGTATGAATTATCAAGGTGAGTTGACATCAGGTGGACTCGGAGAAATATTGCAGATTACCAATCCAGCATTTAAGTTATCGCTCACTTATCCTTTGAGTGATCACTTAGAATTTAGTCTCTCTGGAGTATTTGGCAAGATTGAGGGTGATGATAGATTGAGTAGGATTCAATATAGAAAGGAAAGGAATCTCAATTTCGTATCTAAGATTAATGAGTTCGCAGTTTCCGCTGAATATAATTTCTTGAGTTTTAGCGGAGATTTTGCTGATTATCGATTTACACCATTCATTGAAGCTGGAGTCGGGGTATTCTTCTTTGATCCAAAGACCTATTTTCTTACGCAGGAAGTACGATTGCAACCAATAGGTACTGAAGGGCAGGGGCTTATTCAGTTTCCCGAACGACAAAAGTATAAATTGAGTGGCCTTGTGATACCTTTTGGTGCCGGAGCCAAATTGCGTCTCAATGACAAGATGACCATCAGCTTGGCACTTGACTGCCATTTAACCTTTACTGATTATCTGGATGATGTAAGTACCAAATATGTTAATTATAATGATCTCCTGGCGGGAAATGGTCCTTTGTCAGCAGCTCTGGGCAATAGGACGGGAGAATATTTTGGTACAGCGCCTGTGGACACACCAAGTGGCGGTAAAAGAGGAACTTCAAGTAACAATGATTTCTATTATACAGCATTCCTAAGTCTCCACACACAGATATTTGGCTGGGCCAGTAATGTGAAGGGTTGCCCTCGTTTTTAGATCATGCATGAAGGCGAATTAGAAGACATCTTATTGAGGAACTGGGGTTATCCAAAGTTCCGAAGCCCCCAACTTCAAATCATTCAGTCGGTCATACGAGGTACTGATACATTAGCAATACTACCAACAGGAGGCGGCAAATCCCTTTGTTTTCAAGTTCCTGCTTTGGCACTAAGTGGATTGACAATAGTAGTTAGCCCATTGATCGCCTTGATGCGTGATCAAGTGCAGCAACTAACTCGTAGGGGCATCGAAGCCGACTCCATTCATAGTGCATTATCTAGCACGGCAATCGACAGAATATACGACAATGCCCGACTTGGCAAAGTAAAACTGTTGTACGTATCTCCAGAAAGACTTATGACTCGCTCATTCTTACAATTTGCAGATGATTGTAAGATTTCACTTGTTGCGATCGATGAGGCTCACTGCATTTCCCAATGGGGCTATGATTTCAGGCCAGCTTATATCAAGATCAAGGATTTCCTCGATACTTGTCCTTCAGTGCCCGTAATAGCCCTTACAGCCTCTGCCAACAAGCAAGTTCAGGCAGATATAGTGTCCAAGCTCGGACTTAATAAGCCAAAGCAATTCATTACTAGCGTGACTCGATCGGAGTTGGCTTATAGAGTAAATTGGGTAGCAAGTAAGTCAGATCAAATCTTAGCATTGTTAAAGCAGCATCCCGGTACAGCGATTATCTATTTGCAGAGTCGTCGTAAGACGCAAGATCTTGCCAAATTCCTAAAACTTCATGGACAAAAAGCTGATTTCTATCATGCCGGCCTACAGCCAAATGACAGGGAAAAGAAACAAGATGCCTGGATCAAGGATCAAAGCCGTATCATGGTTGCTACCAATGCATTTGGTATGGGCATTGATAAGCCAAACGTAAGGTTGGTGATCCACGTCGACATTCCTGAGTCCATCGAAGCATATTATCAAGAAGCGGGCCGAGCGGGTCGAGATGGCCTGGATTCAGTGGCATATTTACTATACAACCCAAGTCAATGGGAAGATTACGAGAGCCGCCAAAGAGAGGCATTTCCAGTCATAAAGGTCATTCAGAAAGTATATCAAGATCTCTGCGCACATTTTCAAATTGCGATTGGCGCGATGCCATTCGGCAGCTTGGCTTTTGATTTAGAAGAATTTTGCAAGAAATATTCCTTGCCTGCAAATCAGACTTGGAAAGCTATTCAGTTGCTCGAACATGCGGGATGGCTAGAATTTATTCAAAATGCCAATCAGTCATCCACAATCGAAATATTGATCACAGCTGATGAGTTGATAAGATTTCAGCATCAAAAATTTGACCCGCTACTTCAAGCGATTTTAAGACTATACCCGGGCCTGTTCGATTTTCAAAAGGAGATAAGCGAAAACAAACTCAGCGAATTACTTAAAATTCCTGTAGATGAAGTCAAACAGACCTTGGAGGAGCTTCAAAAAATGGGGATCTTGGTATATCAGCGACAAGAGTTGGGTAGTCGCATGATATTTCTAAAAGAAAGAGTAACCACAGCGCGTGTTCAGATCGATAAAGATCTTTACCAATTCCGCAAAAATCGGATGGAAATGCAATTGAGCTCGATGCGTGGATACATTTACGGTAAGACATGCAGGTCGCGATATATTGCCTCCTACTTTGATGAAGACAAGATTAGAGATTGCGGTATTTGTGATATCTGTATCGCTCAGCGTGGAGGAATATCAACGATAAAGGTGGATGCATTTTGGTCAAAAATCAAGCATCGCTTGCTTGAAGGCCCTATACAGTTTGAGACCTTGCTAGAATCAGCCTCTGAAGCTGAATATAATGAGGCGGTAATTCACCTGCAGACTTTACAAACAGAAGGGAAGATCAAATTTGAGAACAACAAAATCACCTCAGCGTAATGGAAGCAAAACGCAAGGTGATCTACTTCTGTGTCACAAATGATCTTAGCACAGACCAAAGGATGCAGAAAATCTGTACCAGCTTATCGGTAGCAGGTTATGAGGTTCATTTGATCGGACGTAAGCTGACAAATTCTTTATCCATCAACATTGAAGGAGTATTCTGCCACCGGATGTCGCTCATATTCACAAAGGGCAAGCTTTTTTATCTGGAATACAATCTTCGACTATTCATATTTCTTCTGTTTAGGAGATTTGATGCTGTCTGTGCTATCGACCTTGATAGCATCTCTGCCGCTTTTTTGGTGGGCGTGATCAGGCGCAAAAAGAAGATTTACGACGCGCATGAATATTTTACAGAGGTGCCTGAATTGGAAGGCAGACCTTTCAGCAAGTCAATTTGGGAATGGGTGGGAAGGCGTTTTGTGCACAAAAGTAATCTCGCATATTCTGTCGGCCCACAGTTGGCAGAAGTTCTTTCCCAAAAATATGGCTTTCCTTTTGAAGTCATCAGAAATGTCTCTAGGTATAGAGAGTTTACTGAAAATAGGCAAATCAAAACAGCTCCGTATATATTGATGTATCAGGGAGTATTGAATGAAGGAAGAGGACTAGGGGAAATAATACAAAGCCTTGAACAATTATCAGATTGTCAGCTCTGGATCGCGGGCGATGGAGTATTGCTTGGCGAATTAAAGGAGATTGCAGAAAAGGCATCCGTCTCAACAAGAGTTCGATTTCTAGGTAAGATTTCACCTTATGAGTTGCCCGCTATCAGTAGACAGGCATTTATAGGACTGAATCTTTTGAGGGCTGATAGCCTAAACTATTATTACTCTCTGGCCAATAAATTCTATGATTATCAGATGGTAGGGATTCCGTCGATCAACATGAATTTTCCTGAATATAAATCTGCAAATGAACAATTTAGATCTAGTTTGTTAATTAATACTTTAGATCCGATTGATATCGCAGTTGCCGTCAAGTCCCTAATTGAAGATCCTGCGCTGTATGCAGCACTGCAGGAAAATGGATTGGCCGCTTCAAAGGTGATGAACTGGGAACTCGAATCTCAAAAACTGGTAACTATCTACCAAAAGCTATGGATTTAAAGACAATCTGCCAGATCTAATAAGAAGCAATATTCCATTGCGGTCTCCTTGAATCTCTCAAATCGCCCAGAAGGACCGCCGTGCCCAACTTCCATATTGCAATGCAATATCACAGGTGCAGGGTGATTTGGTAAATCTCGCAATTTGGCCGTCCATTTGGCTGGCTCCCAATACTGGACTTGTGCATCGTGAAGCCCTGTCGTTATCAACAATGGTGGATATGGTTGATCCTGTACATTGTCGTAGGGACTATAAGACTTAAGCAGATGGTAGTAAAATGGTTCGTTTGGGTTTCCCCACTCGTCGTATTCCCCTGTAGTAAGTGGAATCGTATCATCAAGCATCGTAGTCAATACATCTACAAAAGGAACAGCAGCAATAAGCCCAGCCCAAAGATCTGGCCTGGCATTCATGACATTCCCAATCAATAGTCCGCCGGCGGAACCACCAAATGCGTATAATTGATTCTTGCTCACCCAGTTGTGTTGAACGAGGTAGTCGCCCACTGATATGAAATCAAGGAATGTATTTGATTTATCCTGTTGTTTACCCGTTTCATACCAATGTCGGCCCATATCTTGTCCACCTCTGATATGCGCAATTGCAAATGCAAATCCACGATCGAGTAAAGACAATCGTGAGAGGCTGAATATCGGGTCCAATGATATGCCATATGCACCATATCCATATAGTAAAAGCGGTTTTTTCTTGCGCTGATGGTATCCATTCTTAAATACAATCGATACTGGAATCTTTATGCCGTCATGAGTTTGGGCCCAGATACGCTGCGCAGTGTACTTGGTGGCATCATAGCCTCCAAATATTTCCTGTTGTTTTAGCAGCGTCTTCTGCTTGCTGTATAGGTCGTAGGCATACACACAATTTGGTGTTGTCAACGAATTGTATGTATAGCGAAATAGTCGCTGATTCATTTCCTGATTTACCTCAAAATCAACCACATAGACCGACTCTTTTAGTGGCAAATAGTATGAAGAGCCATCCCTTTCATCTAGAATCTTGAAATGGGTGAGTCCATCAGATCGCTCTTGAATGACAATAAACTCATCGAAAAGCAAGAAATCTTGAAGTTGGATTCCCTTTTGGTATTTCTGAATCAATTTCCAACTCGAAGGAGCAATATCAGATTGCCGGCAAGAGAAAAGCTCAAAGCTCTGCGCATTGTCGTTGCTCAGTATATAGAAATGCTCAAGTCTATGCTCGACTTTGTATTCATGCTTGTCGCGACGAGGCAAAAAGCACTGAAATTGGCCTAATGGTTCATTGGAAGACAAAATTTGACATTCGCTGGCAATACGGCTCTCTGAATTGATGAGTAGATATTGACCAGAGCGAGATTTCTTGATCGACACGTAGTAAGAGTCGTCCTTCTCGTGATATGCAACTTTATCAATCTTGGGATTTGTCCAGATCGCGTGGCGAAGAATCCTTTCAGTCCTAAGAGTCTGCGCATTATTGCTAGGATAGAATAAATGTTTAGAATCCTCGGCCCAAATGCCATAACCCGCAGTATTGTCCATTTTTTCGGGCAACAATTCGTCGGTTAGTAGATCTCTAATGTATAGGCTGTATTGCTGTCGTCCGCTGGTATCTATGCCATAGCATAAAAACCTGTTATCGGGTGAAATTGTAAGTCCAAGAACATGGCAAAATGGAGTCTCTGCTGCCAATTCATTGACATTGAGGAGTAATTCCCATTTCTCTGCACCAGCTTTTTTTCTCTGGTAGAGTTGATATTCTGACCCTTCTTGATAGATACTTCTATAGTAGTAGCCATTCTTATAATATGGCACAGATTTTTCATTGGGATTCAATCTGCCCACCATTTCCTCGAAGAGGCTGTCTTGATCTGACCTTAAACTTTCAAAAACTGTGTCGAGATATTCATTTTCTGCATCGAGGTATGAAATGACTTCTTCGGAGTCTCTTTCGTTCAACCAATAGTATGGGTCCTCACGAATATCACCATGTTTTTCAAGCACATGCATTCTCTTCTCGACCCGCGGTGGAGCGATAGTTTTCAGTGCTTTTCTGATATTCATTTTCTGATCCATGCCTCAAATCTAACTGGAATAAGACATCAGATGGCATTTGATTAAGTTCATTTGTCCAAAAATAGCTATTTTGTTTTCAATGAAGTGGTTTATAGAGACACCCCTAGCTTATAAAAAGATACTATCTGTAGCAGCACCAATCATGATTGGTAGTGCTGCACAGAACATAGTAGCTCTGTCAGATTCAATATTTCTTTTTCATCTTTCTGATACTGCATTTGCAGCCATTGGGCTTTGTAGCGTATTCTATCTGACGATGGTAGCTATCGGATATGGCTTCTCAGTAGGAGGGCAAATCACCATTGCAAGGCAGATGGGCCTGAACTTGAAGAAGGAATTAGGCAATACCTTCAAGTCGATACTAGCATTTGAAATCGTACTTGCCTTGCTTTTGTTTCTAGTGGTGCGGTTCGGATCTGAATTTATTTTTTCCACATTTGTGCATTCCGATACTATACTCGAACAATCTCTGGCATTCCTCAAGATTCGCTCATTTGGTCTATTCCTTTCCTTTACTTGTTTTGCATTCATAGCACTGTATACTGGTATCAGCAGAACTCGCTTGATCGCTATTAACACTGTGGTGCTGATTGTGGTCAATATTTTACTAAACTATACTTTCATATTCAAGTTGAATATGGGCATCAAAGGTGCTGCATGGGCAAGCAATTGTGCCGAGCTAGCGGCAGTGTTCTTTTTCTTTGCTTTAACACTAAAAGACCGAAAGGTTCGCCCGTACAAACTATTTAGGATCACTCGAATCGACAGGAGACAATTACTTGAGTTGATGCATTTGTCGTATCCAGTGGTGCTTCAATCCTTATTGGGCCTAGTTGGTTGGTTTTTCTTCTTTGCCATGATGGAGACCAGGGGAGAGCGGGCTCTGGCAATTTCCAACTTAGCGCGAATAGTCTATTTGATACTCTCAGTACCTATATGGGGTCTAGCATCCGCCACCAATACTTTAGTGAGTTTTGCCATCGGTCGCGGAAGAAATATTCAGATTCCTGCCATTATACTAAAAGTGGCAAAAATTTCTTTTGGTTTGACGATGCTTATTTCTCTACCTATGTTGCTATTTCCCGGTAAAATCCTTTATCCCTTACTGGGTAAATCAGACATGAGTCTAATTACTGAGACTAAACCGATCTTTATCGTAATGATATTGATCATGGCAATTTACTCTATAGGGGCAGTCATATTCAATGGTATCAGTGGCTCTGGTGCTACAAAATTTGGATTGAAGCTTCAGACGGTGCAAGTCATCATCTATTTGATTTGGGTCTATATTACCTTGTTGATGTTGGATCTTCCTATTGCATGGGCATGGTCAGGCGAAATTCTATATTGGATCTTGATTGCAGTATTTGGATCCAGGTTCATTATAAGAATGGTGAAACTGGAACATAAAAGAATTTTGGAAGCGGAGGCTCAAAACATCATATCAACTAAAGATTTATAAGTTTTATTGATATATTTGGCGCCCCATGCGATTGAAAAGTTTAGAGTTAAAGGGGTTCAAGAGTTTTGCCCAAGATACAGTCATTCATTTTAATGAAGATGTCATTGGTATTGTCGGTCCCAATGGCAGCGGCAAGTCTAATATAGTCGATGCCATACGCTGGGTACTAGGAGAGCAGAACGGTAAAGAACTCAGGTTAGATAAGATGACGAGCGTCATCTTCAACGGCACAAAGACCAAGAAGGCAGCCAATTTCGCACAAGTCACCATTATTTTTGACAATCACAAATCACTCGTTGCTAGCGAATATTCGACGATTGCTATTAGTCGACTATTATACAGAGCGGGACATAGCGAATATCGCCTGAATGGGGTTGCCTGCCGACTCAAGGATATCTACAGCTTATTGATGGACACTGGTATCGGATCCGATACTTACGCAATCATCGCGTTGGGAATGGTTGACGATATCCTCAATGACAAGGAAAATTCGCGGCGGCGAATGCTGGAACAGGCTGCTGGGATTTCAAAATATAAGAACAGAAAGAAGGAAACGCTGCAGAAACTTAGCAGCACCACCGAAAATCTAGATAGAGTCGAAGACCTCTTGTTTGAGATAGAATCCAATATGAAACTGTTGGAGAAACAAGCCAAAAGGACTCAAAAATACTATGATCTAAAGGCTCAATACAAGTCCATTGCAGTGTCTCTAGCTGGTATCAAATTATCAGTACTGAGAGATAAATACAAGCAGATAGAACTTCAAATAAATAATGATTCTGATAGATATAGAAATCTAGATGCTGAACTTGCCATCCTGGAGGCTTCGCTAGAAAGTGAGAAAAAAGAAAACCTCCACAAAGAGCAGAATCTCAGTGAGCACCAAAGGGAGCTCAATCAATTGGTCGGCAATATCCGTGGAATGGAGGCCGACAAGAAGATGGCGCTGCAAAAATTGCAATTCCTTGTTGAGAAAAAGGAACAAATGCAGTCACAATTCAATGATGGCAAGACCAAATCTGAATTGCTGTTACAAGAAATAGCCGGCTTTAAATCCAAATTGGATTTGGAATTGAAAATTGAAACTGATAACGAAAAGGCGCTGGAGGCTGAAGAAATCAAGATGCAGGCCCAAAAAAGTACTGTTGGCCTTGCAAAAACGGAATTGGACCATGTATTGAGCCAAATGCAGGAATTAGAGCGCGCATTATTTGCCGAAGACAAGTCAATTGCTGTCAATAACGGACAGATCATCAATTTACAATCAGAGATCCAGCGGGCAGAAATAGAAATAGCTGAAAGCGACCAATCATCACAAAATCAAAAATCACAGGCAAAGAATCTTGAATTGGAACTCAAGTTGCATCAAGATCAATTGCAAAGCCTCAATGAAGCAGAGTCAAATAGACAACAAAATCTGCAAGAACTTCGGCATACTTTGGAGAAATCGCAAAGTAAGCTCGCAAACATAAATCGTAGCATCGATCAGAAGCAGAATGAACAGCAGCTGACGGCAAGTTTGGTCGAAAACATGGAGGGTTATCCCGAGTCCATTAAGTTTCTATATAAGCAGAAAGATTGGGCAAAGAATTGCCCATTACTCTCTGATATACTCTACACTCCAGAGAAATACCGAGTTGTGCTAGAGCAATATCTCGAACCATATCTCAACTTCTTCGTAGCGCCAAATCAAAACATTGCGTCTGCTGCGATCAAACAACTGAGAGATGCGCAGAAGGGTAAGGCTTTTTTCTTTCTGATCAACGAGCTTCCTGAGCCGGATTTGGTCGAACCTCCAGTGATGGGCGCTCGACGTGCAGTTGATTTGGTTGAGTCTGATCCTGCATTTAACCGACTATTCCGCTATTTGCTTGGTAATGTCTTCGTACTGCCCGATCATATCAATTTGAACGAAATAGAGGAAATCGACGAGCGAGCAATAGTCATTCAGCATGATGGGCATCAGATCAAGAGTTTTGGTAAGATCTCAGGTGGATCGTTGGGATTATTTGAGGGCAAAACCCTCGGCCGTCGCAAAAATCTTGAGAAACTCGAAATTGACATTAAAGCTTTGGTCAATGAGAGGGTACAATATGAGTCGGAACGTGAGAATCTGCTTCAGCAGATCAAACACCTAGAATCAGAAAAGAGGGCATCGAGCATACAACTCACTCAACAAGCACTCCAACAGGTCGAACAAAGTCTTGGGCAGATCAATGTCCGAATCGAAACATATCTCGAGCAGAAGGGAAAAAATACGCAGAAAATATCAGAAGCTAAATCGCAGCTTGAAGGCTTAAATCAATCCAATCTCAACGCTCGAGCAATGATCGAGGCTTTGCAAGTGGAAGAAAATCTGTTGAAATCATTCATCAATACCAAAGACCAGGAATACCAGGATTTGGCTGCTACTTTGAGTCAGGTCAATGGTGAATTCAATTTGGCCAAGATTGAATTTATCAAGCAACAAAACGTCGTGTCTTCGATCCGTAGGGAACTCAATTATCGCGAAAGCCAAGTCGCAGAACTCAAGCAGAGAATCGATCAAATCAGTTTGGAGTCAATGCAAGCAGATCGAGATTCTCAAATCTTGCTTGAATCCTCTGACAAATTGACGATCGACATTCAAGATGCTTATGTACTGAGGAAGCAACAAGAGACAAATTTGAATTCCGTAGAACAGTCTTACTATGGAGCGAGAAATTCGATCATTGAGAAAGAGGAGAAAATACGGCATTTGAATAAGAATCGTCAGGAATCACAATCCCTGATCAATCAACTAAAAGATAAGTTCAACGACATCAAATTTGAATTGAGCGCGATGGGAGAGCGCCTGCGTATCGAATTCAATATCGAGATCAATGAATTGATCAATCAAGAAAGCCCTAAGGATTTAGAAGAGGTTGCACTAAAGACCGAAGTTGATAAGTTGAAGTATCGCTTGGATAATTATGGCGAAATAAATCCATTGGCAGTCGAAGCTTACACCGAAATGGAAGAGCGATTCAATACGATCAATACTCAGCGCAACGACATACTAGAGGCTAAGAAATCTCTCGAAAAGACAATCCAAGAAATTGAGGACAAGGCCACGGAGCAATTTCTTGCTGCATTTGAGCAAGTTAAGACAAACTTCATGTTAGTTTTTCGCAGCTTGTTTACCGAAGATGATCAATGCGATTTAATCCTCGAAAATCCGGACGCTCCACTTGAGTCAGGGATCCAGATTATTGCCAAACCCAAAGGTAAGAGACCTCAGAGTTTACATCAATTGTCAGGTGGAGAAAAGACTTTGACTGCGACGGCATTGCTATTTGCACTTTATCTGCTCAAGCCAGCACCATTCTGCATATTTGACGAAGTCGATGCACCACTTGATGACGCCAACATCGAAAAATTCAATCGGATCATCAAGAAATTTTCCGGCGAATCACAATTCATCATTGTCACGCACAACAAGCAAACAATGGCTGCTGTCGACGTGATCTATGGTGTATATATGGAGGAGCTTGGAGTGTCTGGTGTAAGTCAGGTCGACTTCCGCACATTTGAGCATACAGAACTCTTGGAATCAGTCAACTAAAACATTGCTGGGCATCTCTTGTTTTACACGCCTAATATTACCTTTGTGCTTCTCACGTAATAATTCAGCTATCCTGATATGAAAGTGGCCATATTTCCCGGGTCTTTTGATCCCATTACTGTCGGACATGAAGACATCGTTAAGCGGGCCTTGGGTATTTTTGATCAGATCATCATTGCAGTTGGAATCAACAATCAGAAGTCAACTTTATTTAGCCTCGAGCAAAGAATTAGTTGGTTAAAAGAGACTTTTAGAGAATTTCCCAATGTAAAAGTTGACTATTTTGAAGGTTTGACGGCTCACTATGCCGCCAAGATCGGCGCAAAATATCTTCTAAGAGGTTTGAGAAATGCATCCGACTTCGATTATGAAAAGACCATTTCACAAATGAATCATATCGTGGGATTAGGACAAATTGAAACCGTATTCTTGATCAGTCAGCCCGAATTTTCACATATTAGCTCCACCATTGTGAGAGAGATCATCAAGGGAAATGCCGATGTAAGCCCATTCGTTCCCAGTGCCATAAGAAGCAATCTATCTCAAATCGCATATAACCAATAAAAGGAAATCACCGTCTATGTCCAATGCATTCTTCCAAATTCCGCCTCCGGTCAACGAACCGGTTTTAGAATATAGAGCTTCGTCCAAAGAGAGAGAAGAAGTAAAAGCTGCAATTGCTGTGATGAAGCAAAAACCGATTGATATACCAATGATCATCGGGGGGAAGAAAGTAAAATCAGATGAGAAAGTTGCTATTAGCCCACCGCATGAGCACAGCCATGTATTGGGTCACTACTACAAAGGAACTGGCAAAGATGTCGAAAAGGCAATCTCTGCAGCACGCAAAGCAAGCGAACAATGGGCCAATATGGCTTGGCAAGATCGAGCAGCGATTTTCTTGAAGGCAGCAGAACTTATGGCTGGACCATACAGAGCTAGAATGAACGCCGCCACGATGCTTGGGCAGTCCAAGAGTGTTTATCAGGCTGAAATCGATTGTGTGTGTGAATTAGTTGATTTCTTGCGCTTTAATGTGCAGTACATGACTGATATTTATGCACAACAGCCTGGAAATTCCAAAGGAATTTGGAACAGAATGGAATATCGTCCTTTGGAGGGTTTTGTCTTTGCTTTGACTCCATTCAATTTCACAGCGATCGCAGGCAATCTTTGTGCCGCTCCAGCTATGATGGGCAATGTGGTTGTTTGGAAACCAGCCGGCACTCAGATCTTCTCAGCACATCTGATCATGCAGATCTATCAGGAAGCTGGCCTTCCAGATGGTGTTATCAATATGGTGTTTGCTGATGGCAAATCGACTGGAGAAGCAGTGTTTAATTCACCTGATTTTGCAGGCCTGCACTTCACCGGAAGCACTTCTGTATTTCAATCCATGTGGAAAAAAATTGGAGAGAATATTGCAAAATATAAGTCATACCCACGAATCGTAGGTGAGACTGGTGGCAAAGATTTCGTGATGGTACATCCTTCTGCGCCAGCACAGCAAGTCGTCACCGCTCTCGTTAGAGGAGCATTTGAATATCAAGGTCAGAAATGCTCTGCAGCATCAAGAGCTTACATTCCGGAGAGTCTTTGGGCTGAAGTCAAAGCTGGGATGGAAAGAGATATGGCAAGCTTCAAAATGGGAACAACTGAGGATTTTAGCAATTTCATAAATGCAGTAATAGATGAAAAAGCATTTGACAAAATTGCCGGCTATATCGATAATGCGCGGAAAGCTAAAAAATCAAAAGTCATCATTGGCGGTAAATACGACAAGTCCAAAGGATACTTTATCGAACCGACTGTAATCGAATCATCTGATCCGTACTCTGTCACAATGTGCGAAGAGATTTTTGGGCCAGTGCTTTCAGTCTATGTTTACAAGGACAATGATTTTGAAAAGACGCTCGATATCGTCGACAAGACATCGCCATACGCTTTGACTGGTTCGATAATCTCAAAAGATCGCGCAGCAATTGCAATTGCAACTGACAAATTGCGCTACGCTGCTGGCAATTTTTACATAAATGATAAGCCAACAGGCGCTGTGGTAAATCAGCAGCCATTTGGCGGTGCCAGAGCCTCTGGGACCAATGACAAAGCAGGATCCTTGCTCAATTTATATCGTTGGGTTTCTGCTAGATCAATCAAAGAAACCTTGGTACCACCAGTTGACTACCGATACCCATTCCTTGAATCATAGGATTTAAGGATTTGATCGGAGGCTATAGATCAAGCTGCCCATCCATTCATGCAGAATGGTTTCCCAATAGTAGAGACTTTCAGCATTTGGTATCAACCAAGCTGATGGACTCCAGGTGAAATATCTCTGCTCGTAATCGACGGGATATGGCTTGCATTTAATTCCAAATTGTTGAAATGTCCTTAAAGCTCTTGGCATATGTAGCGCTGAAGTGATCAGTAGACATGTGTCTTGGATTCCCAATTGATCTAGAATCTGCTTGCTATACTTGGCATTTTCCCATGTATTGACGGCAAGTGTATCTAGATAAATATCTCGCTCAGGAATACCCTGTTCAAACATCATTTGCTCGAGAGCCAGTGCTTCAGGTTTGAAGTTGAAATAGAATGGCGCTGGTCCACTAGTAATTATCAATTTTTGGATTTGGCCCTTTCTCATCATTTGCATCGGCTCCAACAGTCGATTGCTACTCATCTGAGGATTAAATTCCGTACTGAGTTTTCTGATGTTTTGATTGAGTATGCCTCCAAGTAAAATAGCGTTGTAAGTCTTTCCAGATTGGAGGCTTGTTGCAGGATATTCCGTAGCAATCAAGGCTACATTGGCTAGGAATGGATTGGAAAAAATAACGGCAATTGCAAGACTCAGTTTAATGCAAAATGACCTTCGTCTTGCGGAAAAAGTGGCTATCAGTACAGTAATGATGATCCATACGACCGGCGATAGGAGATAGCCAACACATTTTGATAGAAAATAGAACATGTCCTCAAAATATAGCTAATAGTTGATCTACGAAGTTCTTCAATATTTGAGGGATAAATAAGGCAGTAAATAAAATGCCAAATAACGCGCCGTAAAAATGCGCATCGTGATCCACATGATCTTCCTGATTCTTGGACGCCCAACTTGAATACACTAGATAGATCACTCCAAAAAGAATCGCAGGAACCGGAATCACGCCATAGATGCCAAACATACTTAGTGGTGAAAACAATATCAGGGCGAAAACAATAGACGAAACAGCTCCGCTAGCTCCAATACTCGAATAGCTTGGATTATCCTTATGCTTGGCATAGGTCGGTAGATCAGCAAAGATCATCCCTCCGATGAATAGCAACAAAAACATCACGGAGCCTTTCATTTCGCCCAATATTTGGACAAATAGGGATTCCACCATATTGCCAAATGACCAGAGTACATATATATTGATAAGTAAATGAATCCAATTGGCATGCAGGAAACCGGAGCTGAGCATTCGATAGAACTGATTCGCGCGCTTCTCTTTGTACGGATAATGGCTAAAATTGGCGATAATATCAGGCTTGCTGAATCCCACGATGGAAATCAAAGTGATGATAATGCAAAGTATTGTGGTGACATTCCAGTCTATCATTCGTGATGGTAAGGTTCGTTATTGAGAATTGCGAATCCGCGGTAGATTTGTTCAACCAGAAAAAGTCGCACCATTTGATGTGAAAACGTCAACTTCGATAGCGATATTTTCTCCTTGGCCATGGCCGAAATGGTTTCATCAAATCCGTATGGGCCACCGACCAAAAAAATAAGATTCCCTGGAATTTGAACAGTCTTTTGCTCCATCCAACTTGCAAATTCAAGGCTTGTGAACTGTTTGCCTTTGTCGTCCAAAAGCACTAAATAATCCTTCGGCTGAATCTGGGTTACCTGCAGATTAGCCTCCTTCCGTTTTACAACACTGGCCGATTCAGATTTAGAAGCCTTAATATCAGGAAAGATATGCAATCGGGTAGGTAAATATCGATTAATGCGGCTTACGTACATACCAATCGCCTGCTCGAGGTACGATTCGTTTGTCTTGCCTGTAAACCAACATTCTATTTTCATCCTGCAAATTAAAATAAGTCATTCATTCGCTGTGCAGTATTCCATTGATCCAGTATATTTATTGTTAGTGCAAATCCTTGCACACATTGTCTGATCCTGTTTACTGTCTCCATTTTCAATATTTACCATGCTAAGGTTTCATCATATTTCTAAGTATTTCCGCTCAATTGCTATCGTCCTGGGCTTATCCGGAGTCCAATTGTCAAGCATAATTGCGCAAGCCGTAACAACTGATCCTTATTTCCCGCTTCAAACTGCCCCTGTCACAATTACCTTCAATGCAGCTAATGGCAATATGGGATTGAAAGGCTACACCGGAGATGTGTACGCTCATACCGGTGTTATCACGACAACTAGTACAAGCTCCTCCGATTGGAAATATGTCAAGACAAGTTGGGGGCAAAATACACCTGATACCAAATTGACCAAAATCTCCACTGATGTCTATCAACTGACTATTCCTATTAGTTTGGACGCATATTATGCCTTGCCTGGCGGGGTCAAGGTGGTCAAGATGGCTTTTGTATTCCGAAGTGGCGTGCAAGTCAATGGGTCATATAAAGAAGGGAAGGAGGCTAATGGTGAAGATATTTTTGTGGAAGTATTTGATGCCGCACAAGGTCTCCAAACGCTGCTTTTGAGTCCAGGCAAAGCCAATTTTGTGAGTACGCAAGGTTCTATCATACCTGTTCATGCTGTTTCTAGTTTACCGAGCGAGCTCAATCTATTTGTCAATGGCAACCTTCAAAAACAAGTCCTAAATGCGACAGATCTGAGCTATGACTTGACAGTAGGTGGAGTGGGAACCTATCATGCTGTCTTGATAGCGAAGAGCGCAAGTGGAGATACGGATACTTTGCGATTTAACTATGTGGTATTGGGAGCTCCAGAAGTCGCTGCATTGCCAACCGGTTCAAAACTTGGCCTTAATCGCCTCGGAAATCAAAAATTTCGCTTTGTCCTAGAGGCTCCAGGCAAGAATACTGTCTTTTGGATTGGTGACCCCAATGATTGGTCACTCGACAATGCTTACCGGATGAAAGTAAGCCCCGACAATCGTTATTTCTGGATCGAACTGGATTTACCATTACCAGCCCACTATGTCAATTATCAGTACCTGGTGGATGAAAGTCTGATCATAGCTGACCCCTTGAGTGAAATTGTACTTGATCCCTTCAATGATGGGTTTTTGACTAACAACATTTTCACGGATTTGCCATCTTATCCTTCTGGCAAGACCAGCCAGATTGTGTCCAGCTTTTGGAATGGCGATATCACTTATCCATGGGTTGTCAATAATTTTCAAAGGCCAAACAAAAGTAATCTGATTGTATATGAATTGCTGGTCAGAGATTTCTTAGCTAATCACGATTATACGAGCCTCGAAGACAGCCTTGACTATCTGGAAAAACTGGGAGTCACTGCTATTGAATTGATGCCTGTAAATGAGTTTGAAGGCAATCAGAGCTGGGGCTACAATATCAGTTTTCACAACGCAATTGATAAATACTACGGCGATCCAGTCAAGTTGAAATCATTCATCGATGCCGCCCATCAACGTGGCATTGCCGTCATCTTTGACGTCGTTTTCAACCACGCTTTTGGCCAAAGCCCATTGGCGAGGTTGTATTGGGATGCTGCAGCAAACGCACCGGTGGCAAATAATCCCTGGCTAAATGCGGTTGCAAAACATCCATTCAATGTGGGATATGACTTTAATCATGAAAGTCCATCCACGCAAGCCTATATGGATCGTTGCCTTGAGCGAATGATCGAAGAATTCAAAGTTGATGGATTTAGATTTGACCTTTCCAAGGGCTTCACACAGGTATTTTCAAGCAATGTGACACAATGGAATGCTTATGATGCTTCACGTATTGCCCTGCTAAAGAGAATGGCTGATGCCATTTGGTCTCATTCACCTGATATATATGTCTGTCTCGAGCACCTAGGCGACAATCCTGAAGAAAAAGAGCTTGCTGATTATGGTATGATGCTTTGGGGCAAAATGACTGACCCTTACAATGAAGCCACCATGGGATATCCATCAGACCTCACTTGGAGCTCTTACAAAGCAAGAGGTTGGTCAAATGCCAATCTCATTGTATATATGGAAAGCCACGATGAAGAGCGTCTTATGTACAAGAACATTGCCTATGGCAATACTTCAGGTTCCTATTCGACCAAAGATCCGATAACAGCTTTGTGGAGAATGGGCATGGGAATGTCTTTGTTCCTTGCGATTCCCGGACCAAAGATGGTCTGGCAATTTGGAGAATTGGGCTACC
>JBDSUZ010000067.1:0-11509 GCA_039927395.1 Saprospiraceae bacterium
ATAATGGGCTACCCAGACCGGATACTGATCGACGAATCCTGCTAGGTGTTTTTGATAAAATTTGACATTGGTGTATATGATCGGATCGACACCATAGTGCTTCTTGACAGTCTTGATCCAAACCATCAGTCGCGCACGCATCGAGTCAGCAGATACGCCATACAGATGCTAGATATCCAGGACTGGAGGCAAATCTCCCGCTTCGAGCTTCACACTTTGGATGAAATTTTGGGCTTGATCATAGCCATTTTTAGTGGCCAAAAAGAAATGATAAGCTCCCCGTGTCATATTCTCCTCTTTTGTCCCCGCCCAATTGCGCGGAAACTCAAGATCGATTTTGGCGTAGCCTTCAGTGGCTTTGATAAATGCAAAACTCAGTTTGAGTCCGTTGTCCTCCATCAATTTGACCCGATCCCAGCTTACTCTACCGTTGTGGGCCGATACATCAATCCCATGAATCAGATAGGGTTCAGGTATCGATATGTCAAACTCATTATATTTCTTAAACTTAATCTGCTGCTTGGACTCGATAGTCGACAAACGATAGATGCCGATCAATATCAGCAAAGTAAATAGGCCGCCGCCTATCCGAAACCACCAGGTGGCGTCTTTGCTCTGTGATACGATTGTCATTGGTACAAAGAAAGTTAAGAATTGTCAGTATTCAGATGGAATGGAGCAATTGTTGAGAAGCTGTGTAAATCTCCGCCATAAATTAAATTTTATGCCTAGATCGGATTAACTTGTCTTTATTGGATGAAACTGATATTTTTGAACAACAAGATTTTGTCATGATAATTTATTCTGTTACTATTCAGATCGATCCGGATGTCGAGCGCGATTGGTTAAGCTGGATGAAAAACGTTCATATTCCCGAAGTGATGGCAACAGGATGTTTCGTCGAAAATCGCTTTTGCCAATTGATCGAACCCATCGTAGATCCCGATATGGGCACTACCTACAATATTCAGTATTCCTGCCAGGATCAGGCTGCATTCGATCAATATCAGAGCCAATATGCCCCAGCATTGCAACAAGATCATCGCGAACGCTACGAAGGCTACTTCGTGGTATTTCGTACCGTGCTAGAGCAACTCAATTAGCTCAGGCGTCTAAAAGTCTTGGTAGATATTGCCAGACAGCGCTCCTTTAGCTACCTTTGAGCTGAAGGGAATCCTCGCATTCCTCCCTATTTATCCCACAAAATTTTGGATATGTTTTTTAACCTCAGTGAAGATCAAATTGCCGTAAGAGAAGCTGCTAGAGAATTTGCTCAGAAGGAGCTCAAGCCAGGTGTGATCGAAAGAGATGATACCATGACTTATCCAAAGGAGCAAGTTAGGAAAATGGCCGAATTGGGATTCCTTGGTATGATGGTCAATCCCGAATACGGTGGTGGGGGTATGGATACCATATCTTATGTACTGGCGATGGAAGAGATCTCTAAGGTCGACAATTCATGCTCAGTGATCGTGTCGGTCAACAACTCTCTCGTATGCTGGGGCCTCGAAAAATATGGAACTGAAGCTCAAAAACAAAAATACCTTACCAAATTATGCACTGGCGAATGGATCGGAGCATTTTGCCTATCCGAACCCGAAGCAGGAAGCGACGCAACCTCTCAGCGCACCACAGCAGTCGATATGGGCGACCATTATCTGATCAATGGTACCAAAAACTGGATCACCAACGGAGGAACCTCGCAAGTTCATTTGGTGATAGCCCAAACTAATCCGGAGAAAGGACATAGAGGAATCAATGCATTTATCGTCGAAACAAGTTTGCCGGGAGTCGTAATTGGTGCAAAAGAAAATAAACTGGGTATCCGCTCCAGCGATACGCACACGATCATGTACACTGATGTCAAAGTACCTAAGGAAAACAGGATCGGTGAAGATGGATTTGGATTCAAATTTGCCATGAATGTGCTATCCGGCGGCAGAATCGGAATAGCTGCACAAGCGCTTGGCATTGCAGGTGGTGCATTTGAATTGTCGGTAGCGTACTCTAAAGAGCGCACAGCATTCGGCAAGCCGATCAATCAACATCAGGCGATTGCTTTCAAATTGGCCGATATGGCGACGGAACTTGAAGCCGCAAGATTATTGGTGTATCGTGCAGCATGGCTAAAAGATCAACATAAGGATTTTACTGCCGCTAGTGCTATGGCAAAGGTATTCGCATCAGAGACGGCGATGAAGACCGCAACCGAAGCAGTGCAAGTACACGGTGGATATGGCTTTGTCAAGGAATATCATGTGGAGCGATTGATGCGAGATGCCAAGATCACGCAGATCTACGAAGGCACTTCCGAGATTCAACGCATAGTTATTTCTCGCTCGGTGCTCAATGGTGAGTTGTACATTCCGATGTATTAATAAGGAATTTCCAATCTGATCGATGAGATCTTGATCCTTTGCTTTCAATTGTTGTTACATTTAGTGATTGTTGTATCTTAAATGTCCTCAAATACTAAGCAAATGAAAAGTGCAATTTTACTATTTACCTTTTATTTCAGTCTGGGATATTTATCTGCCCAAGACTTTCAGCTGCAGAATTGGCAAGAAACATACGCCCCTTTGGACAATCCCAATGTGGTCATTCCCAGCGATGATGACGATTTGGTGTATTTGCTCAATGCAAATTTTAATTTCTCTGCCTTTGGCAAGTCATTTCCCCAAAAGGCCTTCGCTGATGGGGGAGTTTTCTTTCTTGATGCGACTTATCAAAACGGGATCATTATCAGTGCACACTCAACCGATTGGCTAGCAAGACCTGATACCAAAATGTCCTACACGCTTGAGGGTAATTCAGGTTCCAAGATCCTCAAGGTCGAGTTTGCGAATGTGGGATTCTATGAAGAATTTTCCAATCTCGGCACACAACATGACTTCATGAATGTGCAAGTTTGGATATATGAAGACACAAAGAAAGTTCAATATCACTACGGCGCTTCGGATTACAGCAAAATTGATAGTCTGGCACAAGATTTTGGAGTCGAATTTGCAGGGGTCATCGGCATCAGTTTGATTGAAGGAGATGTTTTTTTGCACAATACGATACAAGGCACCGATGTCAATCCGATACTAAAGGTCGGCAATAGCGAAAATGCTCCTCTATTCAAGGGAATTCCATCCAATGGCACTGTGTTCCAACTCTGCCCTGTTGGAGCTTGTACTTCATCCCTAAGCGAAACAGCGGCATTTCCCTTCCGAGTCTTCCCAAATCCGGCGATAAATGAACTGACCATTTCTTCACCCGATGGTTTGCCTTCTTTCGAACTGAAGATCACTGATATTTATGGTCGCGAAATCAGTGCCACAGCAGCCAATACTAGCACATTGAAGGTCGATATTTCACAATTTCCGACAGGAATGTATTTTCTGAATATAAATGAAGCAGGGAAAAAATACAGCTCTTCATTTGTCAAATTACCTGAATAAATAGATTCATATCTATTCATATTGATGCCTCTATTTTATGAAAATAACTCTTGCACAGCTCAATTATCATATTGGCAATTTCGAAGGAAATCTGCAGAAAATGATTGCTGCCATTGAGCAGGCGAAAGCAGAATTTGCCGACATCATTTGCTTTGGCGAACTAGCAACTTGCGGGTATCCACCACGTGATTTTTTGGAATTCCGAGATTTTATCAACCAGAGTGAATCCAGTATCGAACAGCTCACCGCTTTAAGTACAGATATTGCCATTGTCGTAGGTTCTCCCACGGTCAATCCCGTTATTGAGGGCAAGGACTTGCACAATTCAGTTTACTTTTTGTATGCCGGCAAAGTGCAGGCCCTGGTGCACAAAGCACTTCTGCCCACTTACGACATATTTGATGAATATCGCTATTTCGAACCGGGAAATGAATTTAAAGTAATTCCATTTAAAGG
Organism: Saprospiraceae bacterium; assembly: GCA_039927395.1. Lineage (GTDB taxonomy): Bacteria > Bacteroidota > Bacteroidia > Chitinophagales > Saprospiraceae > JBDSUZ01. The sequence goes on from JBDSUZ010000067.1 coordinate 3,900, forward strand.
AAAGAAAATAGCATTAACTGTCTGCGAGGATATTTGGAATGTGGGAAATAATAATCCAATGTATCCAATTTGTCCTTTGGATCAAATGCGCGATCAAGCACCAGATTTTATCTTGAATGCCTCGGCATCGCCCTTTAATTATGGTCAGGCTCAGGAGCGAATTCATGTTGTAAAATCAAATGTTGAACGATATGGAATTCCCATGTTTTACGTCAATCACGTTGGCGCGCAGACTGAGTTGATATTTGATGGAGGCAGTTTGGTGGTGAATGCAAAGGGAATAGTGGTCGACGAAATGCCCTATTTCGAGGAAGCCATCAGGACCTATGAATTAGAATCAATAGAATCTGCGACAGTCGGCACTGAGCAGCCAAAAGTTCCAATTGATCTCATACATAGAGCACTTGTGATTGGCATCAGGGACTATTTTGGCAAGCTCGGCCTTAAGCAAGCCATTTTGGGTCTTTCGGGAGGAATTGATTCTGCGCTAACGGCAGTTTTAGCTGTCCAGGCGCTAGGCAAGGAAAATGTGCGGGGCTTATTGATGCCATCCGAATTCTCCACTGGTCATTCAGTTTCTGATGCCAAACAATTAGCTGAAAATTTGGGAATCCAATATGATATTCAGCCTATAAAACCTGTTTACGATGCTTACGAAACCATGTTGCAGCCCTATTTTGAAGGCTTAGCATTTGATGTAACAGAGGAAAACATTCAGGCCCGGATTCGCGGTATGTTATTGATGGCATTTGCCAATAAATTTGGATATATTCTATTAAATACGACCAATAAAAGCGAAATGGCTGTCGGCTACGGTACCTTGTATGGCGATATGTGCGGCGGTATTTCTGTACTTGGAGATGTGTACAAAACTCAGGTGTACGAGTTATCTCATCATATCAACAAGGACGCAGAAATAATACCTATAAATTCAATCAATAAAGCTCCTTCGGCTGAATTAAGACCTGGTCAAAAGGATTCCGATTCATTGCCTGAATATGATATTTTGGACAAAATATTGTACCAATATATCGAAAAGCGAAAAGGACCACAGGAGATCATCGACATGGGTTTGGGCGAGGCAATTATTCGTCGCACATTGAAAATGGTCAATGTCAATGAATTCAAACGACATCAAACAGCTCCTGTATTGCGTGTTTCTCCCAAGGCATTTGGCCAAGGTCGTCGTGTGCCTATTGTAGGCAAATATTTGTCCTAATCAGGGAAACTATTTCCGTCTTTTTCTCAATATTTTTCGCAATTGTTTGTTGTATTTACTTACAACTTTCAAGGTGGAATCCCCTTCGTAAATACCGTACAATCCTTGTTCCTCCTGTGGCGGATCGCCCGCAATTGCTTCGCCTTCCTGCCAGAATGGATCTTGATTCATTTGCGCAGCAAAGCCACTGTATGCCCAAAAATTGGTGCCCCCAAGAGCGCCTCGATTGATTACCTGATCCATTTGTATTTGTAGACACATTTGGTAATATTTATCACGCATATTGGTGCTTTCCTTTTTATCAAATCCAAATGAATCACGCGCTATTCCAAATTCTTCAAGCACGATGGGCTTTGATAATGATTTTGCAACTTCAATGTGTTCATCGATATATTTTACAGTTTTTACCATTGCAGATTCCCAGCCTTCCTTGAGCTTTTTTGGGTCATACCATCCCCATGTTTTTGGCCAAATATGCATGGTCAGATAATCAATATTTTTATCGCTATGTATTTCTTCAAACAATTCCAATGAATTCATGCAGCCAATTCTTCCCTCAGATCCAGTGGTGACCAGATGATTTTTATCAATTGATTTGATCAATGCCGCAGTCTGTGATATCCAGCGTTTAAATGCGGGAATATTCGCTTCGGAAAATGCCCTTGGCTCATTGGCAATTTCCCAGGCCATGATTGTCGGATCATCAATATACGCAACGCCGGTAATCGTATTTGTTCGACTGAGCATGTATTTGACATGCGCTTCAAATTGTTGCTGGCTCGGAATGCTCCGATAAAACTTGGTATTGTAGGCTTGATATTCTTCCCAGGTATGATTTTGCATGTATTGAATATCCCCGTAGCCATTCCATTGCAGATATTGAGCTATCCCACCTGACCAATCCCATGAATTCTGCAGATAGATGATGGCTTTCATGTCCAGACTGCCCATTTTGGCCAGCAGAAAATCCAAACCCTGCAATAAGGTATCATTGTACACTCCTGGCGCTACTTGCAGAGTTGGAGTCACGCGGTATGGCAAATGATCGGGTCCTTCGGCTCCTGCGAGAATTCGCAAGTTCTTGATGCCTCGTTTTCTGAGCGCTTTTAGTTCCCTGATCAGTCGCTTCCTATCGCCATGCTGCCCCTCTGAAGCCAATAGAGGTCCTTGCCAATAATTGGCTCCGATGTAGTAATAATCATGACCTTCGGATACGAAATTGCTGCCTTGGCAATGCACAAATTTCTGCGCAGAGCCCACAATCGTAGTCATGGCCACCATCAAACAAATCCATATAATCTTATACCAGGTACTATACAAACAAAGCATAGTCCTAAATATACCCTATGGATAGGCGATAAAGTAATAATTTATCTTGTTGTTGTATTGTCGCTCAAATTCCGGTAAGCTAAACTCCTTCCTATTTGCCAACCAATCTTTCATTGTGGATATCTTAAGCCCAAGTCCTGTCAGCAATTCAAACACCTTCGCCGGTGTAGAACCGTAGAATTCAGAAGCCCCCAACCCATGTTCAAATATGATATACGGCTTTTGATTTCGGATCAAGTCCCTGGCACCTTCCAGCACCAACAACTCTCCACCTTCGACATCGATTTTGATCAATTTGATGGCAGTATCTGAGGGCACCAAATTGTCAAGCTTGTCCACACTTACCGTGATTTGGGTATCTATTTCTGATTCACGATCATATTTCCTTTTGATCAATCCACTGTATGCAGGATTTGACACCACATAATTAAATGTCGTCGTCCCTGTCTCATTGCTCAAGGCAATATCTGAAATCTTTGTATTTATTCCCGCGTATTTCGCCTTTAGCGCTTTGTGCATATCGGGAATTGGTTCAAAACCATAGTGGATTCCTTTGGGTGCATATTTAAGAAATATATCAAGCACTTCGCCTTTGTGGCAGCCCACGTCGATGCAGGAGCTATCGCTTACGCAAATACGTTGAATTACCTTATGCGTTTGAGCATCGTATTGTTGATTTCTCGTAAATGCAATCGGGATACTCTTTATTATCTTTTTGAGAAGTTCTTTCATATGGATATTGCCTATGGCGTGAAGGTAAGGTAGTTTGGGGATTTCTCGAAGTTTGGGAAGCGCTGGAGTTTGCGAGTTTGCAAGTTTGCGAGTTTGCGAAGTTGTTGGGTTGAGAAATCGTTCTGTCGATTAGATTACATAGCAAGAGTTTGAACTTCCAGTTCAACGCAGACCCTTCGACTCCCTCAGGGACCGGTTCATTTTTTATGGAAAAGCGCCTGGAAAATCAGAATTGATTTTCCAGGCGCTGCTTATGACCAAAAGATCCGGTGGCCGAGCGGAGTCGAGGCCTGTTGACTTTATTCGTCTGTATTTAGGGGAGAATCAAAGGCAATGGCCTATATGATGGGGAGCAGAGTTTGGGAGTTCGAATGAATTGGGAGAATCAATAGCCATGGCCTAAAGGTTGGGGAAAGAGGGAGAATCCATGGCCCCGGGGGAATTGAGGAGAGACGCAATGCATTGCGTCTGTACCGCCCAATTTAAATAAGGTTTATTGGATTGCCTTTCGGCGGGGGTGCTCAGGATATTTTTGGAAATTGGTTTTTTCTCTTGTAGAGACGCAATGCGTTGCGTCTCCAAAATGCATTGCGTCTCCAAAACGCGTTGCGTCTCCAAAATGCATTGCGTCTCCAAAATGCATTGCATTTCCAAATTCCTTTGCCTCTCCACAAAAGCGTATTGGATTCGTTTTCACAGGGGCAACCACGAGGGATTGCCCCTCCAGCATCAGAAAAATGATCGTTATTTCAAATAATACCTGAGCATTGACAATGGTCACTGTTGGGTTTTACAATATTCCATATCGTCGATAATATGGCATTTCATTGACAATTTGACTACCTTTGTGGCGTTAGATTCTTCAATTACAGTTGACTATGGCAGCTTTGAAGACATGTTGATCAATTAGAAGTTTCTGGCTTTCTACTGTCAAAATATCACAGTTAAATAAATATAGGCATGCTTACAATCGATCCGCAGTACATTACAGACAATACAGGTAAAAAAATATCTGTGGTGCTTCCTATGGAGGATTTTAAAGCCATTATGGAAGAACTTGAAGAGTTGGACGATATAAAGCTTTATGATGAAGCTAAGAAATCCAATGAGCCTTCTATCCGTATTGATGATGCTTTCAAAATAATTGAAGCTAAAAGAAAAGCAAAGTAGTGGCTTATATTGTATCCTTAAGGAAACAAGCCATTATCGCGCTTGAAAAATCAATGAGCCCTATTACTCCAAAATAAAAGAAGCTATTCAGAAACTTGCTGACAATCCACGACCTATTGGTTACAAAAAGCTGCAAGGCAGAGATGGTTTTCGCATCCGTGTAGCAGATTACCGCATCATCTACGATATTGCTGATCATATTCTTACGGTGGATGTCATTGATCTAGGACACCGAAAAAATATTTATTAATAGGTGCCCCTATCATGTTCTTTACTAGATTTCATAACCTTAAAGAGCTAAGTTTAAACGCTGAGGCTTCGACTGCAATGTGAATTACAAAATCAAGCATCATAGTTGATCATATCAAAGCCCAATTCGGTCCTTTTTTTTTCCTGACCGGTGAAGCTGAATCGATGGGCGTTCAATCCTGCGCGACGCTCCCAGGGGCCTTTGACTTGCATAACTCATTTTCACATTAAATCTAACAATTCCAAGTATTGAACATTATGTTTCAATAGACTAAGACGAGTTTCTAACATATTTCCATGTCAAAATGGATAAATATTAAATTTTGCCGCTCATTTTATTAACATAAGCCTGAGTTAAATGCCAAATTGTTACTTAATATCGAAAAGTAAATTCTCGGGATTAAACTCCTGCAGATCTTTGGACAATTTATCAAACACTCCAAAGGCTTCGGCTTGGCTCATAATTCTAATTATTGCAAGGTAAAAACCAATTAGCTTGCCTTTCTCAAAATCATCGGAAGCGTTCAATTTTATCTCATTCGCTTCTTCTATTAACTGACTAAGAAGATCCCCGATAAAGTTTTCCATAACAAAATATTACTTGACTAAAACTGATTTTAAAATTTCAATTTGTTCACTATGTCTTATAACAGTATTTTGCCAAAATTCTTCAAAATCTTGTGCAAAATTACCAGTTGGATCATTAAACCTCACAGGGTTATCAAGGCATAAGAATATCTAATCCAGATTACAAACTGATCCGCCATCGGATCCACCTGCATAAACCTACCCAAACCGCCGTAGTACAATCGCGCATCATAATCCATTAGGCTCACACCCAAATCAGCGAGGCGTTCCTGGCCGGTATAGGTGAAGCGCTGCGCCAAAATACTGCCTTTTCGTTCCCAGGGTCGGCGTGTTTCCATACCGAAAGGATAAAAGAAACGGCATTCAAAAAAATCGTTGGTGTCAATCTGGTTGCTACTCTCTACTCCCCATTAATGAGAATAAGGCTATCAGTCAAAAATTCTAAAGCTTGACCATCATAGGATTCTGCATAGAAATATGATTTACCATGAAGAAATTCTACTAGTTGTCCGTTTACTTCTACTCAGCCAGGGTATATTTTATCTATTGTCAGACTGTCGGGCTCGGCAATTGAAGTAAAGATTAAACGGCAGATTTCGACGTTGCAAAATTTTAGGGACCAAAATTCTTTTGACTCTATATGGCGGAATAAGAATGTAAGCGACTGAACATAGAAGCAAACTTTTACACAATCAAAATCATTGTGGAAGTCAAAAAAACGGACCCAAATAGTAGTCTTGGACTATATTCTTAAAAAGTTCTATATCACTGGCTTCCTTCATTAACTATTTATTTTGCTTTTCAACAAATTTTCTGATCATTCTTATTTCTTGTTGTGCCAGACTGGCGGATTGGATTGTTCAACTATCTGGTGAATAATCCAAAACGGTCTTCAATTTCTCTTCTTATAATATCGGGCTTGGGCGTATTAAAATACATGTAATATTCATAGCTAAATCTAACAGCAATATGCCTGTTATTTTTGCATTGCAGTTGACAGGAGAGTGCACCTCTCAAAACCAATTTTGTCGTTAACATAGCTTCATATACACTTACAGTCCTTTTATGCAAGAGCTTATCATAAAATTCTATTAACTCAGGGTCTCGCACACGAGGCAAATCCTCAGTAAAGAAATGCCTGGAAGTGATCTGTACTTTTGTACAGTTGTTCGCTTTAAACAAATACTCCACTGCTTGTACATATAAATTTTCCACCATTAGATATTCCTCAAATGTCAAGATCTGACCGTCAAATTCACTTCCAATGTCACTAAAGTCGGACCATTCATTTTTCATGTAATGACCCTGATCATTCCTGAATTTTGGATTGTATTTAACAACTCTGAAGGCAGATAAACGCCATCGATCTTGCTTAGGAACTTCATGTGATTGTAGCATAGTTTAATCTCCAATTCTTTTAAGGTTTGCATCAAATGTACCTACACGAGATTCCCTCCCAATTTTGTTTAGATTACGTTCATTATCAAACATTTTCCATGCACCTCCCTTATGACTAGTCTTGTCTGGAGTGATATAATTACTACCATCTGTGTATACTACTTGCCCCGAAGACCTTAGGCTAGTTTTTCTATATCCTTCTGGCACATTGAGAGTTACTTTAATAGCATCAGCTCCATCTCCTTTTATGAAACTAACTACAGCATTCTTTGCGCCAGGGGATTTAGCCATCATTACCCCAGAAGGAACAGTTCCTCTAAACGCTCCCAGAGAATAAAGGCTCATTCCATCGCCAGCGATTTCTTTAAGTTCTTGCCACGCTGAATTTTCAGGTTTTTCTACGATTCTGTTCCCATACACACCCCCGTGTTCATCATACTGTACTTCTTTTCTGACAATCATTCCAGGTTTTCCCTGTCCAAACAGTTCCAATCCCCGTGCCATGAAATTAAAGACACCTGCATCAAATTGCAAATATGACTCATAAAGAATACCCGCTACGGAAGGTGTAGGAGGATCTCCAGGTCCCTCCACAGCCATCCCAGTCGGATCATTGAACCTCACAGGGTTATTCAAAGTATAAACATAACGATTCACTGTCGCATACTGATCCGCCATCGGATCCACCTGCATAAATCTCCCCAACGCCCCACTGTACAATCGAGCATCATAGTCGATCATGTCCAAGCCCAATTCGGTCATTTTTTCCTGGCCCGTGAAGCTAAATCTTTGCGCTATAAGTCCCGCACGACGCTCCCAGGGGCCTTTGGCTTCCATACCAAACGGATAGAAGAACTTCATATTGTAAAGCTCGTTGGTATCGATTTTCTCATTTTTGTTGAGATCGGAGACAATACCGCGCACA
>JBDSUZ010000068.1:0-1721 GCA_039927395.1 Saprospiraceae bacterium
TATTGTCCCCATTTATGGGACGATATTGGCGAGCAATTTTTTGCAGCAGACCTTGTTATCGCTAATTTGGAAACGCCCGTCCTTCTTACAAAACCCAAGTCATTGGTGCCGGAAGTCATGTTAAGTGAAATGCATTTCAATGCAGATCGCGAAATGTTTGATCTATTTAATGGACAGGACAGATTCAAGGGATTTGATTTCTTATCTACTGCCAATAATCACTCTATGGATATGGGAGAGGAAGGAGTCATGGGCAGCATTGAATTTCTTCGCTCCAAGGGCATCAAACAGCAAGGCATCGCAAGTAATGCAGAGGAGGCAATAGCACCAGTTTATATTGAAATTAAAGGCATTCGATTTGCCTTCATGTCATGGACCTATTCATTGAATAAATGCAAAGTTCCCGATGACAAAACTTGGATGGTAAATTATCTAAGGGTAAATGAATCCGGAGTTGATTTGAATCCCATCATCGAACAAGCTCGAGAAGCCAAAATAAATGGCAAAGCCAATGTACTGATTTTATCCTTGCACTATGGCAATGCGTATCAATCTTATCCAGGAATGCACATTAGAAAAAATACCAGCCGAATATTTGGCGAAGCTGGCATTGATCTGATACTTGGAGGACATCCACACAATATGCAGCCGATGGAGAGCTATCCATTTACCTGCCCATGGACAAGTATGTCAAAAAAAGGATGGGTCATATATTCACTCGGTGATTTTGTCGCCTATGACATTTATACGCTTTGCCATATGCCCATTTGGTTGCAGATCAAATGGAATGTATATGATGCTGAGGATGGTAAAAGGCAAGTGTTGATGAGTGAACTTTCCGCAAGACCCATTTACCTGATGGGAAATTATGAATCTGACGACAAGCGTGATCTGCGATTGTTAGACGCCTTGCAACTGGAGGCATTGATCATTGAGGGTAAAAAACCTGATGCAATGCCAGCTAAATTGATTCCTGAATTCACAGCATTGATGGCTTATTATCGTCGGCATTTCAATGTAGCTATATCAGGGGATCGATCCAGGGCTTGATCAACAGATAGATCCCTGTGCCAAGGAAAATTAAGCCTGTGAGCAGATTGATGCCTTTGAGCACTTTTTCATGCAGGAATCGCTTGACTTTGACAGCAAAAAAAGCAACGGAGACTTCTGTTACGAATATGGCAATTAAAGCCCCGCCGAAGAACCACAATGTTTCGCTTAAGCTGTATTTCATGCCTGTTTTGGCGAAACTGTTGGCTCCTAACCAAAGTACGAGATTGGCCGGATTGAGAATATTTAGCAAAAATCCCTTGCCCACAAAGGATACGATGTTGCTGAAATGCTGGGGCTCCTCTTCTTTGGCTTTCTTTTTCTTAGCCTTATTAAATAGTGTGCCCAATCCAAAAGCCATTAGAATGACAGCGCCAGCAATACGAACGGGACCCTCTACCTGAAGATTTTCTGGCATGAGCACCTGTACTCCCGTCAACGCGATGGCAATCAACAACAGATCTGCAATTATCACGCCCATTGAAATCCATAATCCTGCTCTTACGCCTTCGGAAATGCTGTAATTGATGATGGAAAATATCACAGGTCCAAGCGCCAGACTCATAAAGAATCCAACTGGAAAGCCTTGAATCAGTGCAGTGAAGTAATGTTGTTCCACGATATGAGGATATAGATCTAAGTTACTTGGCGACCGCCTCGGCCTTGATGAA
>JBDSUZ010000069.1:0-3017 GCA_039927395.1 Saprospiraceae bacterium
CCATCAATGAGATGCTCATAACTCAAGCCTGTCATATATGTTGCGAACCCTTCATTGAGCCAGATGTCCTGCCAACTGCCACAGGTTATTGAGTTGCCAAACCATTGATGCGCCAATTCGTGAGCCATCAAACCAAAATCCAGGCTGACCATCGAACTCATCGTTTGATGCTCCATGCCGCCACCCCAGCCAAATCTCGCATGGCCGTATTTTTCGTCCTTGAAGGGATAAGGGGTGATCAATTGATGGTAATTATCAAATATCGGGACGATATTCTTGCTTTGATCTTGCCAATAGTCCAATTCTTCAGGATAAGCGTAGTTAAGAACAGGGAAGGTAGTATTGCCGACTGTCACCATATTCGTATATGCTTCGTAATTAGTAACAGCTAGAAATATCAAATAGGCAGCAATCGGATATTTATGTTGCCAGTGGTAGACTGTCGAAGCACCAATAATTTGCTCATTTACTAGAAGTCCATTTCCTGCTGCACGAAATCCGTTGGGAACTGTTATGCTGACGTCAATCGAGTCGGCCTTGTCTTCATTTCCCATTTTGCAAGGCCACCAGTCAGAAGCTCCATATGGCTCTGATAGTGTCCAAATGATCGGCACTCCTTCATGTTCGGATTGATTAAATGACCCAAACCCTGTGTTGGTAGGGATACCATTGTAAGTAATCTTTACAGAATCTAGGATTCCTGGTGCTGAATTACCGTTCAAATGGATCCTCAATGTATTATCAGAGTGTTCAAATAGCAGCATTTGGCTTTGCACGCTCACCTCATCGACATGAAGACTATCGCTCAGATCAAGTTCCATTTGTAAGGAATTGTCGGTACGTTTGAAAAACACGTCGACGGTGCCAGAGATAAATCTCACAGCTGGATCTATACTCCAATTCATCCGATAGGAGATAACATCATAATTGGAGACCAAGAGATTTCGCCCCACATATCTGTCCTCAGTGATCGATCTGCATTCAGACTGTACTATCCGGTCGATTGTGAGATCGATATCTTGGGCTTTGGCCCCTTGGCTAAATAGTGTGATAACAAATAGTACCTGAAAGATATATTTTGACCTCATTGTGGTGTTTTGATGCGTTTGCTGATTTAATCAACTGCTTGGATTGTTCAATTCATTCAATGACAGGTCCTCTACATTAGAAACTTCGACAAATTGATCGTCCGATCTTATTGATATACGTATATCGAAGTGATAATGGTTGGCAAAAGCTTGCTTTACTTTTGTAGCGCTCATCTTAGGTTCAATCAAGATAGCAATCATTTCTTCGCCCATCGCCAATTCTGAAATTCTTAGATCCAAAAGCTCTTGCAATTGCATAGCTGGAAATGTATTCTCAGAATTTTGTAAAGTCTGAACGAATTCTAGCTTCATATTAGGAAATAGCTGAGAAAACTGCGTTTCGATTTCGAGTAAAGTATTTTCGGGCTCAACCAATAATTTCATATGCAGGTAATTAGGTGGTAAAAGTCGAAATTTACAGCGAAACGAATCAAACTGATTTCAACATACTACTCATGGACCCTATTAACTTTAACCTCTCGACTCCAACTTTGGTTTTCCCTGCCATCACATTATTGATGCTGGCCTTTACCAATCGCTTTCTGGCAATTGCCACGCTTGTAAGAAATCTGCACAGCCATTACCTGACTCATCCTGATCAGCCATACTTGAAGGATCAGATTCAAAATTTAAAGAAACGATTGACCTTGATCCGTTGGATGCAATTGATAGGTATCCTCAGCTTGACAACCTGTGTGATCAGTATGTTCCTGCTTTTTTACAATTTGCCTGACTCAGCCAAAGTAGCCTATATCATAGGAATGTGCCTATTGTTGCTTTCATTGTTCTTTTCAGTTTGGGAAATTCAGATCTCTACACGAGCTCTAAATTATGAATTGAAGGACATGGAATGAGGGATAGTTGGAGTAGTTCGCACAGATAATTTCTTTCGATTTTAGTTTTCTGCATACCCCACCCAACTCTTTCCAAATGCTTTGGCGTCTATTGGTATGTTGTCGATCTTGTTAATTGAAAACTAATCTGTATGAAAAGGTTTTTTAGCGTTGGTGTAACTGCCCTTGTTGCAGTTTTTGTCTTGGGATTTTCTTCATGTGTCAAGGACACATGTACTGAAAAGCGAACTTTTACCAGAGTTGATCCTGTATATGTTCAGGCTGAAGATTTTCGAATCCCATTAGAAGTTGTAGCTCCTCAAGCTTTGGTTGACCCAGGAATTGTATATGCTTATGGATCATATCTATTGATCAACGAGAAGAGAAAAGGAGTGCATGTCATTGATAATACTAATCCAGCATCCCCGGTTCCGATCTCATTCATCAAGATCCCTGGCAATGTTGATTTCGCCGTTCGCGACGGATACTTGTATGCCGATAGTTATTTGGATCTACTTACAATTGATATTCGCCAAGCTAACGCACCCATATTTGTATCTAGAAAGGAGGATGTGTTTAAACCCTTATGGGCTGATCAAAATTTTGGCTACTGTGTGTATTACAAAGTGACTGCGGAGACGACAGTGCTAGATTGTGCTGATAACAATTTCAATCAGCCAATATTCTGGACTGGGGGAGGAGTATGGGCAAATGCAGAATTTATTGATAAAGCTGACAATTCAGGAGCTTCAGGAAATGGTGTAGGAGGCTCATTTGCCAAATTCACATTGAGTGGCAGTAGATTGTATATGGTCGATCAATACAGTCTCAACACTTACAATGTCGATAATGCATCTAGCCCAGTATTTGTTTCGACCCTTCAACTTGGATGGGGCATTGAGACAATTTTCCCAGTCGATGGCAATCTGTTTGTTGGATCAACCAACGGGGTACATATTTTAAGTATTACCAATCCAGATCAGCCGAAATACCTTTCAAAATTTGATCATGCCAGTTCATGCGATCCAGTATATGTTGTAGGCAATACGGCATACGTCACTTTGAGAAGTGGAACTCGTTGTCAAGGTTTTACTAA
>JBDSUZ010000070.1:0-2169 GCA_039927395.1 Saprospiraceae bacterium
GGATTAATTAAATATGAAAAACTAAGTGCAAAACTGTCGTTTTTCGGAAAGAAATGTAACAAATGTTGAAGAGAAGTCGAACGCAAATTCAGTCTAGTAACCGGGGTAGGCGACGACTTTGTAAAATTTTGGATCAAACTGATCTTCCAGTGCTGATTGGGTGAAATAGGATAACACCAGCGAAATATTTGACTTGATTCCTTCGAAATCTATTTGTTGATTGAGATCAAAAGCGTAGGTAAGGACTTGGCTAGCACCATTTTGGCACAAGATTGCCTCACAGCTCTTAGATCTTTGAGTTTGACAAGCCGAGTGATCTTGATATACTGGTACTGACAAATCGTTGCAAGTCAAAACATTAACCTTATTGGAGATCATTTTAGCAAGAGAGAGGCTTTTGAGATCGCTGATGGGACAATATTCACTTGGAAATAGATTGCATTCTGCTTCGTGGGAAATCTCTGCAACTGCATGACATTTGTAAGTGCTGATTCCCAAGTATTTATTAGGAAATTCTTCAGGTCGGAACTGTTGAGAGAAATTCCCAAATCTCTCAGCGAGGAAATCATTGCCTATCAGCCAGAGATTACCTCCATTGTCCAAGTATGTCGTCAAGCCTGTATTGTCTGATCCACCGATGTTCCAGACGTAATTTCTTTCGATGCCTGATGAATACCAAATGACCAATTGGAAATTCTGCATATATAGAAAGGAGGGAGATTTACCTGCAATCTTAGTGTCGAAAGTGGAGTATTGTATTGACAATGAGTCCATTGCCTTTTGCATAGCAAATGAATTGCCGCTCTCATTTAGGCCATCTTTGACAAATAGGATGGAAATTGGTTTCTGAGCCAACAAAATACTTGCAGATAGTAAGAAACCAAGCACTAAACTGATCTTCATTCAATAGGGGAATTTCGACGATGAAAGTACTATTTCAATTTGAAATATTTATATAAGATTTACTGCGATATAAAGTAAGAAAATGTAATGACTTGAATGGAGGCGGTTGTTGACAGGGAATTTGGCAGCTCAAGACTTCCAAAAAGGACGGCAAGCAAGCGCAATTTTAGTTCACTGGGCTTTTAGTGAGCAAATCACACGGATACATTCAGACCATTGCTAACAAGGTCAGCTGACAAATGAACAAAACGTTTGTGGGCTATGGTTGTAATAATTGCTTAGGGCTATTAATAAAATCTTCAAATTTGGGAAATATAACACTTGGTACTTTAATGATCATTTCTCCATGTTTCGTCTGCTGCTTTTTCCCTTTTTCATAACCAGCAAGGATAGGCTGCATTAATAGTCGCACCCAAGGTTCTACTACATTGTCTGAGTATTGAGCCCTCCTAAAAACATTGAAATCATATATTTCAACTGTAACGTCCTGTGCCGAAACTGTGGTTTTGACCAGTGCCGTTACATAACATTCTGTGGTCTTGCCGAAATCCAACCACTCATAATGTGTAGTGGACAATCGGCTAATAGTTGTCCTGCTCTCCGAATCGTCAAACACCGCCACGCTATGGTCCCCATTGAATTTGTTTGTGTGCCAAAGTTTGCATTTATTATAGATTGCCTTTTGATCGACCGAGCTGATTTTATATACTTTTGAAAAATATGGCAGGCCGTCTTTTAACGGTATTTCGTTCTTGCCTTTTTGTGCAGAACATGCAGAACCAATTAGCAGTAGCAATATTGTAAATAGATTTTTCATTCAAATTTTTCTCTAACACAAAATACGGATTTAGGAACTCTATTTTCTCAATTTCTTGGTCCTGAAACTTTGTCCTGTCAAGCGTGATGGGTAAAATTTAGATATATAAGTTGGGTCCTGCTGCACTTATTCGAATATTCGCTTTTTTGTTCCGCCTAATGTTTACGTGCATCACAATACTGTGCAGGACATCCGTAAATGGCTCTTCAGTAGTGATATTGCTAACGCCATAACACCAATGAGGAGCTGATCGCCAAGGTCGACGCTCTAATACTGGCGCTGTGCGATTTGGAGGCGGTTGTTGATAAGGAATTTGTATTTGAAAAAAGCAAAAAAAAAAGAGCGACTAGCGCTCTCTTGGTTTTGATGGTACCCGGAGCGGGACTTGAACCCGCACAATCTTGCGATTACAGGATTTTAAGTCCTGCGTGTCTACCATTCCACCACCC
>JBDSUZ010000071.1:0-1811 GCA_039927395.1 Saprospiraceae bacterium
ACAAATGCACCAATGGATTGACAATATTTATCGAAAATCGGCTTGAAGGACGCCCCCCCGTTTAGGCTTTTCCAAATTCCCCCACTTGCAGTAGCGACATAAAGTACTTTTGGATCTTGATTCAATGCGTCGATGGCCGTAATCCTCCCTGACATAGCAGCCGGACCGATACAGCGGGCTTCGACTGTGCCAATAGCTCCAGAACTTAGTTTAGCCTGTCCAAAGGCAAATTGCGTGACCAAAATCAATGCCAAAATTATCCTGTTCTGATACATCCTCTGCTGATTAATGAAGTAAAATGATTGAGCCTTTGAGATAGAAATGCTTTACTTTTTAGCAGGCATTTCAAACAACTTGGCATCGAAAATTGGATTGATCTCCGCCTTCGTGAATTGAATGATTTGTCCTTCATTATTGACATTGAAAGCCATAATATATCCATTGGATAATGGCCTAAAATCAGATTTCAAACTAGTGCTTTCAGTTTCTTTGTCATCAAGTTTTACTTTTTGTATGATCTTGATATCATAATTGGTTTCGGTATCGATGAGATAGAATATTGTGATTCCATCGGTTCTGGTCACCTTAAGTTTGTAACATTCTGTTCCTTCCACATCTTCTTTACCAACATATTCGACCTTGTTGCCTTTGGCTTTGTATTCGTACAGATCGCCTCCTTGATCAAGTTGCGGTTTCATTTCGGTCACCATATCAGCAGGAAGGGGTTCTGGGTCAGGGTCTGACAATCCACTTGAGAATGGGTCTATTTTCCAACCCATATCGCCATTTAGTGCCACGATCTGTTTCTTTCCTTGAAATTCAACTTCCATTCGCATTCCTTTGCCAAATGCTAAACTCATCTTAAAGGGAATGTCCAATCCTGGCGCTACTGGGATAGTACCATCAATTAGGAGGGTTTTGACCTCAGCAATTTTTGCTTTGCCGCCCAATGCCTGAAGGTGTTTTTCGATGATATCATCAGCTGTTTGCGCACGCATTGCGATGGAACAGAGGCACAAACAAATTATTGTAAACAGGGACTTTTTCATTCTGATCATTGTGGTTTGATATTTAAAAAACAATACTGCAAAACAAGATAAGTACGGCTAATGAAATAGATGGCAAGAATGGATGAATTGATCAAAAAATCAGATGAGCAACTCAAATATTTATCAAAAAATGGCCCAAAGCACTCCCATTTTCCAAAAATGAATTTCAACAAGTAGCTTTCATTTACCTTTATTCCATGCGAATCGCATTTGATGCCAAGAGGCTCTTTAATAATTTCACAGGTCTTGGCAATTATAGCCGAACATTGCTCAATGATTTGGCGCAGTCAGATTCTGATACAAAATGGTTTCTCTGTGCTGATCGCTTGCAGCAAAATGAGCGGACAGTTCCATTTTTCAACAAAGTTGATTATCAATTGATTCAGCCACCCAAAAACAAGCTTTTGTGGCGACAATTTGGAATTGTAGAAGATCTCAAGCAGAATCGAATACAGCTCTATCACGGCTTGAGCAACGAATTGCCTCTTGGCTTAAGAGCGGCAGGAATCAAGCAAATAGTAACTATTCATGACCTTTTGTTTTACCAGTTCAAGGAGGATTTCCCGTGGTTTGATCGACAGATTTATGATTGGAAATTTAGTTCTGCCTGCGGCAAAGCAGACAAGATCATCGCCATAAGTGAACACACCAAAAGCGAGATCGTCGACAAATATGGAATAGAGCCCAATAAAATCGAGGTCATCTATCAAAGCTGTGATACGCAATTCTTCAGACCTGTGGCGGAGGAAGCTATGAATAGGG
>JBDSUZ010000072.1:0-4744 GCA_039927395.1 Saprospiraceae bacterium
AGTTCACCGTGGATAGAAAGCAGGACTACCACCGCATTGAGATGGCCAATCAGGCAATGTCGGCGGTAATGGGTGGAGTACAAACTTTGAATGTATTTCCTGCCATCGACCTTGACTCTCCATCAGATTTCGATCGACGGATTGCCATCAACTTGCAGCATATCCTCAAGTATGAGGCATTCTTCGACCGTGTACAAGATCCCCTAGCTGGAAGCTACAGCATCGAACAAATGACTTGGTCAATTGCAAGCCAAGCGTTTGATGGAATCTAACGTATTTAGTGAAATACTTGAAAATCTTATCAATACAAATTGTAATTATTCGTAATATTAAATATATTTGTACTCCTAAGAAAATTCATTTTGCTGCCAGCACGCGATAAAATAGTAGAACGAATCCGACGAAAGCAATACTCGCTGGAAGAATACCTGATTGGTATCAGGGCAGGCGACAAAGTTGTGCTCTCGCAAGCTATCACGCTAGTTGAGAGCTCGTTGCTTAGCGACAAGTCACTGATCGAAGATCTGATACAAGCTTGCTACGGCTTTGAAGCAAAGAGCAAAAGAATTGGTATCACTGGTTCGCCAGGCGTCGGCAAGAGCACATTTATTGAGTCATATGGACAATTGTTGATCCGCGAAGGGCACAGAGTGGCAGTGCTGGCGATCGATCCCAGCAGCCCATTGAGTATGGGCAGCATATTGGGCGATAAGACGCGGATGGATTCATTGGCAAGGGAAGAAGCAGCATTTATCCGTCCGACTGCAGCAGGAATCAGTCTAGGCGGAGTAGCTCGCAAAACTCGCGAAGTGATGATCCTGTGCGAAGCTGCAGGTTACGATCACATTCTGATCGAAACTGTTGGTGTAGGTCAATCGGAGACCATGGTGCGTTCGATGACCGATTTATTCCTATTGCTGATCCAGCCGGGTGCAGGAGATTCATTGCAAGGTATCAAGCGCGGCATAGTCGAACTGGCAGATCTGATCTGTGTAAGTAAGGCAGATGGAGAACTACTGGAAGTAGCTAGAGATGCAAGGTCGCAATATGAGCAGGCTGTTCATTTCCTGCAGAAAAAAGAATTTGGCTGGGAAACGAAAGTGATATTATCCTCAAGTGTACTACCCGATGGCTTGAAAACAGTGCATTTGGCGATACAAGAATATATGACTTTCATGCAGGAATCGGAGCGATTAAAGACAATGCGAGCAGAACAATTGAAGTTTTGGCTGCATGAAACATGGAGAGTTGCGATTCTTGACCGATATTTGCAAAGTTCCGGATTTCAGGATGCGATGCAAAATGCAGAGAATCAGGTAATCAATGGAGTATGGAGCCCATTCTACGCGGCCGATCAAATGTTGAATTTTTAAGAACCAAAATAAAAACCAAAGCCCATCGATGCGGAAGAGAAGCCTCTATATTTTGTTGTGTTGCACTTTCTTTGTGAATACCTCATTCAAGACGCATTCGGGCATCGATAATCTGATCAATTCCAAAGCGAAATATCATTCATTCCTCTACGATATTCCTCAAGATTTTTTTAGTTCACCAGTCAATCGCGACCTCAAGCTATCTGGCACATTTGGTGAATTGCGAGCAAATCACTTTCACGCGGGCCTCGACATCAAGCCTTCAGCTGGCGTGCCAGGCGACCCAATATTTGCCGCAGGCGAAGGATTTATATCCAGAATAAGAATTGACCCAACAGGATATGGCAATCTGCTGATGATACAGCATCCCAATGGCTTGACCTCCCTATACGCGCATCTTCAAAAATTTACGCCTGAGATCACTGAATACATGTATGCGCAGCTAAATTCATTGCAAACTTACGATGTTGATATAAGGGTTCCTTCGACCGTTTTTCCAGTCAAAAGCGGCACACCTATAGCATTTATGGGCAACACTGGCGCGTCCAATGGAGCGCATCTGCATTTTGAAATAAGAGAGACCACGACAGATATGGCGATCAATCCCTTGATGTTCAGACTGCCGATAACAGACCATACTCAGCCCTGGATGAATTCCATCAAGGCTTATTCGATCAACGATGATCTGGAGTGCACCAAGGAATTGTTGCTTCCATTGGTCAAGGTCAGAAACGGAATCTACAGGATCAATCGCGATACGCTTACTTTAGGATCAGACAGGATCGGATTTGCTGTCAGCACCTTCGATTCGCATGATGGCAATTGGAATCGCAACGGAGTGTATTCGATCAAAATGTACGTTGATGAAGTATTGAAATATCAGTTCAATATGGACTCCATTTATTTTGAAGAATCCAGGTATTGCAATGCGCATATGGACTATTCAGAAAAAGTGCGTCGCAACAGCTATTTCCATAGGTGTTATGCATTGCCAGGCAACAAATTGCCGATCTATTCAGTCAATCAGGGCATAGTTCCGATTTCCACAGATAAAGCTCAGAAGATCCGCATCGAGAGTGGAGACCATTTTGGAAATGTGTCAAAAACAGAATTTTACGTCAAGCGAGGCTCAATGGATGATCCAGGACAACCATGCAAGAAGTTTGAATACAAAGTGGCCTATGACCGACCGCAATACATTGACAAAGAAGATGCTAGTTTTCACTTCAGTCAAGGCACCTTATATGATGATGCATTCATCGATTTGCAGCGCCAACAGGATCCTTTATTGACACCTTATTCTGGCGTTTATAAAATTGGAGATCCATATACTCCTTTGCATCAAGGCTTGGAGATCGCTTTTAAGAGACCTGGAATTCCGCAGGACCGAAGATCCAATGCATATGTTGCGGAAATCCGATCGCAGCCTATTCCCGTATTTTGTGGCAATGTTTGGTCCGGCGACAGCCTGATTGGCAAGTCCAAGAATTTTGGCACATTTTGTGTCAAGATTGATTCAATTGGTCCCAAGATTCGTCCAATCATCTTTGGAGCTAACATGACCAAATCGAGTGTGATGGCATTCAATATGAGTGACAATGTCAAATATCCATCCAAGGTCAAAGGCATCAAATATGAAGTCAGAATCGACGGTCAATGGGTGTTTATGAGCTATGATCCCTCCAATGGGTCACTCAAAATGCCCCTAAAGTCCGGCCAATATACCGGTACCCATGCCTTGCGAATCGAGGCCAGCGACCTTGCTGGTAATACCACGGTATTCGAATCCAATTTTAGCAGATAATTGGACTTGGCAGAACTTATCCGCCCTCAATATGTTCTGTTTCTTTCTTAGTTACCACATCTTTATTAACAATGCTGACACTTCAAATTGGTGATGCTGCACCTTCATTTACAAGCACAAATCAATCTGGCGAACAAGTAAGTTTGTCTGATTACGCGGGACGTAAACTAGTACTTTATTTCTATCCAAAAGATGATACTCCAGGCTGTACGGCCGAAGCATGTAGTCTACGTGATGGCTTTGAGGATCTGCGCGCAGCGGGATACGATATACTTGGTGTAAGCCCAGATAGTGAAAAGAAGCATCAGAAATTCATTGCTAAATATTCACTGCAATTTCCCCTACTTGCTGACGAAGATCACTCGATAGCACTGGCATATGGAGTATGGGGTCCAAAGAAATTCATGGGCAGAGAATATCAAGGTATCCACCGCACGACCTTTGTAATCGATGCACAGGGTAAATTAGAGCAAATCATTACCAAGGTCAACAATGAAAAGGCCGCGGCGCAGATCCTATTTGAATAGGAAGCAATTGCCTTTTTGACTATCTTGTACTTATGAATATTAGAACTATCTCATGTACAATATTGCTTGCTGTGGGCTTTAGCCTTGGCAATTGTGATGTCTGCGAATGTCCCGCGGTACAAGGTCTTTACTTTGATATCAAAGGCATGAGACTCAATCAATTTGCTTCAACGGGTTTGATGGCATTCAACGACACCGTTACATATGCCAATTACTTGGGCTTGGATGTCCAATATGAGGTCAACTACATCTCTCAGAATAGTCCGAGGAGAAATGACTTTAGTTTGATTTCCTCAGCTTCAGCTTGTGATTGTGCCATCAATGGGGAGAGCGGCTCCAAAACTGAAATGTTGAGCAAACTGCAAGTGATTACGTTGAATGATATCGATGCAGAGCACGTAAGCGGCGATACGATCAACGACCTGCTCAATATCAGCAATGGATCGGGAGTCAATCAAAGCCTTGATAGCTATTTGCTACAAAATACTGGCTTGATCAGGACAGAAGTCTCGCGTTTGAGACTCACCAAAACACCTACTTCAAATCCACAATTTCATGTTCGTATTATCGCCGAGCTATCGACCGGAGAGGTCTATGATGAGGTGTCGGTGCCGATAAGAATTAATTGATGAGTAGAAGAAGGCGCTTCGCGCCAATGATTTGATGAGTCGATGAAGTCGCTGCGCTCTGTTTAGTCGCTTAGTCGTTTAGTTGTTTAGTTGAATCAATGCCATTTGGCTGCTTCCCTTTTTCTGTTTAGCCGCTTAGTCGTTGAGTTGTTTAGTTGAGGCAATCCGCATTTGGCTGCTTCCCTAGACCTTAGGCCATACGCCATTTCTTGAAAGTCGCTTCGCTCTGATGAGTTGATGATTCGATGAGAGGGACAAGGAATCGGATTTGGCTGTTTTCTTAAGCCATAGGCCCAGCGCCAATCCGATAATTTAATGAGAGCAAGAAAGGGGATTCTGAACCACCCCGTCCCCGCCTTTGCGGGTCCACCCCTCGGGAGAGGAACAGACTCATTTGGCGGTGGATAAGCA
>JBDSUZ010000073.1:0-4303 GCA_039927395.1 Saprospiraceae bacterium
TATTTCCTTATGCAACATCGCTCAAGGAATACAATATTCAAAACAATATTTTTATGAAAAAGACAATTTTCATGTTCCTTATTTTCACATCATTCACCAGGTTAATTGCACAAGTGCAAGACTCGGTTACGATTCCCATAAATGATAGTGGTCTAGCGGAATATTCGGAGATTGTTTTGATCGACAGTGCGTCCAAAGATGATCTATATCTTATTGCTCTTGAATGGGTTAACAAAACTTATAAATCAGGCAAAAATGTTATACAATCAAATGACAAGGATGACGGTATTATTATTGGGAAAGCAGTTACTCAAACACTTATATACAATAACTCAGGTATAAAAAAAGATGGAGGTTATTTTTCTTATACAATTTGCATTTACTGTAAGGACAATAGATTCAAATATGTTATTGACAACATTATTTATAATGAAGGCGACATGATCTTATCACCTGGAGCGAACTTGTCTGAAGCTTTTCCGCATAATTGGACAGGATTGTTAGGAAAAAGCAAGCAGACACGAAGAGAATGGAAAAGTTTTCAAAGACAAGCAAACACAGAATTTGAGATCATAATTGACAGTTTAAAAAGACAAATGAAGAACTCTAAGAAAAATAGTAGTTGGTAAGTTCGCTATACATGGAAAAAGGCGGACAAAAAAAGGGCCATAGCAAGCATTTAGCGATGGCTTTTTTTGACTTGCAGCGAGACTATCCTTTTTGAGCTTTGCTTTCGCAACTCACCATCCAGTTGATATTGAATTGGTCGGTGAACATGCCGAAGTAAGAGCCCCAGAAAGTGTCATCCATTGGCATGGTGACCTTACCACCAGCCGATAAGCCGTCGAAGAGCCTTTTGGCCTCTTCCCTGGTGTCGGCGGTGATAGACACACCGAAATTGTTGCCTGCAATCATTGGCCCTCCATATCCTTCGATGGTGTCGCTGCCCAATAAGTACGAACCATTTCCAATAGGTAATGACACGTGCATGATAAGATCCTTCTGCGCCTCCGATAGCGGATATTCACCAGGAGGCATCTCGCCGAATTTGCCGAGAAATTCAAATTCACCCCTGAAAGTAGAGCGGTAAAAATCGAAGGCTGCCATGCAATTGCCTGGGAAATTGAGATAAGGTGCTACGCTGGTCATGTTGTTAGTTTAGATTTGGTGCTGTTGACTTAATTTGAAAGCTTGTTATCAATTGATAGCTTCGCAAAATGCTCCCACTGTGCCTTGTATTTGAATGGAATCTGAATCAAGTCTTTCATTGGCCGAGCTCCACTTGGGTCAAATGGGCCGGTTCCGTCCAAAGACAGTAGTTGTTCCCTATCATCGCGAGCCAAGTTTACAATCAGATAATCGTGCTTAAACATTACAGCTGCTTTACCATTTGGCAGCTTCATGCTCAATGCTCCAAACATTGCCCCTGCACTGACATTTGGTATAGTTTCTAAGAGCGATCTGAAATACGATTCGGCTTCTGTCATATCAACTTGCGGTGCTGGGGAAATGTCTGGTAAATATAAAGTTGTATTACTTTTCCATCAAGGTCTTCAGATTGGTCAATCCGGTGGAGAGGTCAGCGCCAATCATTTCGTCCATGTTCATCAATGTCAGCATGATATTCATCGGATAGTCCATTCTGCCGCTAAAGCCCCAGACTACTTTGGTTTGTGCCTCGCCTACAGCTTCGGTTGACATAAAGGCCAGGTCCGTGCTTTCAAAGGGCTTGGTAAAACGAATTTCCATATCCATCCTTTCGCCTTCAGCTATTTTCATGATCTCTTGTGAACCTGCACCAACTTCTTTCATTTCAGAATCCCAGGCTGCTATAAATCCAACAGCACCATCGGTGCCAGTATAGGTTTTTTTCATGGCTGGATCCATTTGATTCCATTTGCTATAGTTGTCCTGATTTTTGAGGTATTTGATATATTCAAAAACCTCTGCTTTGGGTTTGTTGATGGTGATTTCGCGGGATACTGCATAGTCCTTTTTCATAAACAAGGCTGCAATGAGGGGAATTGCGATGATCGCCAAAATTACGAGTAGAATTTTTTTCAGCATGGTCCTTCGTTTTGATGTTGAGTTAATAGACTAAGATAATATTTTTTTGATTTGCTGTTTGAAGGTCAGGCAAATAGATCAGTTTTTCAATCTCTACTTTAGTGACAATTGCTACTTGCTGATTCGAAAAATAGACTTATCTTCCATCTTATTATAGGGTTAAATATATCGTGCCCGAAAGACTGATACTAATTGTTGAGTATTTTTTTGCTTATAAAAATGTAGAAAGAATGAAAAAACTCCAACGAAAACATGGTGCAAATATTCCGAGTTTTGACATTCGCACATCGCATACCGAGGTATCTAAGTCAACAGTTCGAGGCATTGCAACGAATGGTAGTATTTATATGGCAAAATTTAAGAAGATTTAACCAAATCCAATGAATCAATTAATTGCAGGCCTATTTTTTATCATAAGTTTTAACCTAAATGCGCAGCAGGACTTTGTAAGGGATACAAGCTTTTCTCCTCCATTTTGTATTAAAGGGGTAGAAAGTATGATTGAAGGGGAAAACGGATCTCTTTACCACCTTGGGGCAAGCAATGGAACTTGCAGTTATCTTGAGCCAGGCGCGCCACTTATTGATCAAGATGGGATTGTTAAGTTGATGATAGATGCTTCTTATGATTCAAGTTTTATTAGTCATCTTACTTTTTCATCTTCTGTGATGGAAAGAGGATATTTGACGATGGGAGATAGTGTAATTTATGTCCACCAAAATTTTGGAGCTAAGGGATTATTTGCAATGAGATATAATGGCGATTTTACGGACACAATTCCGACAAAATTGTCGGAATTGAATGATAGTACAAATTTTAAGTTTGACTGGTTTTCCAAATTTTACTCTGGTGTTGGTAATTTTTGTAAGCTTGATGATGGCACTTTTATTTTGAGTGGGGATTTAGCAGTTCGACATTTCGACCTGCCTCCAGTGACAATAGCCCATGTTTTAAAGTTTGACGAGCGTAAACTACCAGATTCTACATTTATTGTTGGAAAAGTTTCTTTTGAATCAGGTATTATTGTTCCTTCAGTGAGGCGAACATTTCCGCAAGGGGATAAAGTTTTAATAACTGGATATTTTGATTCTTACAATGGATATTTTAGTCCAGGGCTAGTTAGAATTTACAAATCTGGAGAAGTTGATACAACATTTAGATCACCTTTCCAGCGATGCGAGGTTGTTAATGCCAGCCTGGATTTAAATGGTAAGTTTTTAATGTCTGGTGGAGGAACAATTATTAATGAGCAGGACACTATCTATACTTCTTTTTGGCGAATTAATAGTAATGGGTCCATTGATTCTAGCTTCAATTTTAAAACCAACATAGGTCTGTACCATGTAGCCGTAAATAAGAATTATTTCGCAAAAGGTGTTTTCATTTCATGTGAATGGTTGGAATTACACAATGGTTATTTGATATTTACCCAAGGGGTTACAAATACACCAGAAATTCAAGCGACATATCAAGGTTTGCAAAGATCCCAAATGGTTCTTGATGAGAATGGTTTTATTTTGCCGCAATATTTTCAAAACATTGAGTTTCTAGGCTTCACGCAACCATTGTGCTTAGAGTCAAATCATCCAAACCTTATACCTAATGAATACTATCAAATTGCGAGCTTAATGAAAGCAGGTGATGGAAGAGTCTTTGTAGGCGGTTATTACTGTGGGTTTAATGGTGAGTATGTTGCAGGAAGTATAATGGCTTTTTTCCCACCTGAAACACTTCTTTCAAATGCCTACAAGTCTAAGCCACTTAGGTCTGACCTGGTAATTGCTTATCCAAACCCTGCGAATGAATATTATCATATTGAAGCATTGGACAGCAAGAATATCAGGCCAGATTTGAGTTTTTTTGATGCTACTGGTAAGGTCTTGATTACCCTAACTGCAGTGCCCCTTCCTTACAATTTTGATGTAAGTGGGTATGTTCCTGGGATGTATTACCTGCAAGTCAAGGATTCAAACCAATATCAAGTGTTGAAAGTAGTCGTTTCTAAGCATTGACATTCGCACATCGACCACCGAAGCTCCCAAATTAGGAGTGCCGGTCATTACAACCAACTGTACTATTTATCTGGCCAAATTCAAAAAACTCCAATGAAACATATTTCAATTCTAATATTTGGTCTATTCTTTTTGTCGCTAACAATTAGATTAAATGCTCAATCCGATTTTGTTAGAGACACCAACTTTAGACCAAAGTCTTGCGTAAAAGTGGTTGAGAATTT
>JBDSUZ010000074.1:0-2171 GCA_039927395.1 Saprospiraceae bacterium
CAGGAGATTTTTGCTTGTGCTTAGGGTCATTCAACCCGGTACCAGGCAGTACAGTTAACCAATATAATAGGAGAGAAAAAAAAGAAAACTGCAACACAGATGAGCCAATCTAAGATCTAAAATGAAGTGCAAAAGTACACATTTCAGGGCAGGATGCCCCATTTTGGCCTTATTACACCATACAAAGACTGGTTTTTGTCGCGACTTATTCTGCAAGTCCTGTTAAAACGCTCCTAAATAAGTGACAAAATATTGCCGCCCTTCCTCTATTTCCCTACAGCTAGACGCATCAGCAAACGTTAATCATTTGGTAAATTATATTTTAATGTTGCAACATTGATATTGTTGCACTAATTTTGAGGAATCATTTAGAAACAAAATCAACACAATGAAAAATTTCCTTTCAATCAGCTTTTTCCTACTATTGGGTTTCGTAGGCTTTTCACAGAAAATGACAAACTGGGATTTAGATGCTTCGCATTCAAATGTCCGCTTTTCAGTAGATCATATGGTAGTGTCCGAAATGGACGGCAATTTCAAAAAATTCAATGGGCAGATCAGCACTTCAAAAGTTGATCTCACGGATGCAAAAATTGATTTCTCAATAGATGTCAACAGCATCAATACTGACAATGAGATGCGCGACAAGCATTTGAAAGGCGATGATTTCTTCAATGCAGAGAAATATCCAAACATGACTTTCAAGAGTGCGAGCTTCAAGAAACTAAGTGGCAATAAATATGTACTCGAGGGTGACTTGACCATCCGCGATGTGACTAAAAGAGTAAAATTTGATGTTACGTATGGTGGCACTATGAAGGATCCATATGGCAACACAAAAGCAGGATTCAAAGCAAAAACAACTATCAACCGCAAGAACTTCAATTTGCAATGGAGTGCAACAACAGAAGCAGGTGGACTGGTTGTTGGTGATGATGTAGAGATCAATCTCAACCTGGAGTTTGCCCAAAAGAGCTAGACCAGCTCTTAGAAATCAAATCTTATAGGCAATTTGGGTCCAAACAGATTCAAATTGCCTATTTTTATGCACGACATTTTAGTAAGTAATGGGTATAGAACAAGATATACAATCGACTAGCTGGCGCAACGAACAGCAAAAGTCGGCGGTGAATTTGATTTTCACGTTTAACTGGCTTCAAGAATACATGAGGGAGTTCTTCGAACCCTTCGGAATCACGCAGCAGCAGTTCAACATATTGCGCATACTGCGCGGTGCTGGCAAGCCATTGTCCACATTACAGATACGCGAGCGTATGCTCGATAGAGCCTCTGATACCTCACGTATAGTCGATCGAATGGTCAAGAAAGGCCTCGTTGAGAAGAGAGTTTGCCCCAATGACAAACGCCTTGTCGACATCACATTGACTGAGCAGGGAACTGGCCTTCTGATCGAAATAGATATGAAAGAAGCCGACCTGAATATGCCACTACTCAAACTCACAGAGCAAGAGGCATCTGTGCTCAACGATTTTCTCGACCGTATCAGAACCTAGCCCATAGATATGGAGACCTTAAATCTGGAAAAGCTCAAATATCCCATCGGAAGATTCGTGTTTGACGCTGCAAATTTTCAAGAGAATTATGAGGCACAGCTTGGCCATCTACAGCAGCTTCCCCATGAACTTCAACAATTAGCGCAGGATCTCAGCCCAAGGGATCTCGACAAGACCTATCGCCCCGGTGGCTGGACTGCCAGGCAGGTAATTCACCATTTGGCTGATAGTCATATGAATGGATACACGCGCTTCAAATTGGCCCTCACTGAAGATCTCCCCAGTATCAAACCTTACAACGAGGTTCTCTGGGCCGAGTTGCCTGACACATGGACGACACCAATCGAAGCTTCTATCTCTATCCTAAGCGGGCTACACCCCAGATGGGTCCAGCTCATAGAGAGCATGGAGCCAGCCGATTTCGAACGCGAAATATTTCACCCCGAGCACCAAAGAAGAATGTCGCTCAAGCAATTACTAGGCTTATACTCCTGGCATGGACGGCACCATTTGGCGCATATAGACGCCGCCTGTAGCGGCTAAGAGAATTTGGAGTTTGGGAGAATATGGAGTTAGGGAGTTTGCAAGTTTGCAAGTTTGGGTGTTTGTGCTGTCGATTATATGGTAGGTCTTACTTCTAAAGCGCTAAATAGAACC
>JBDSUZ010000075.1:0-13394 GCA_039927395.1 Saprospiraceae bacterium
CCAGGTGCTGACTTTGCACTCGACGCTCAATTGGAGGAGCAAGGATTAGATCTCTCTGAATTTATAGTGCAGGCAGGAAAAGAGGATCCGGCTTACGCCGTTATTCGTAAAGCTCAGAATAAGCGAAAATTCTATAGGGATCAGGTAGAGCAATACAAAGTAGACGTCTATATCAAAGGCCAATTTAAGCTGCTAGATGCACCAAAGAAGATTTTTGGTGTAGATCTGGGCGAGATCGACGGAACACTTGATAGCAATCGCCAAGGGATCCTGTATCTCTCCGAAACCTTGAGTGAATTGTATTTCATGCAACCTGACAAGAAGAAAGAAGTGATTCTGTCCTCTAAAGTCAGTGGCAATGATCGTGGTCTGAGTTTCAATAGGGCATTGGCGATGGATTTTGACCTATATCAGGAAAATGTTAATTATGGTCGCGCTATAGTTTCTCCCATTTCAGCAGCAGCTTTTAATTATTACAAATTTAAGTTGTTGGGAATATTTACCAACGAGCAAGGGATTGAGGTCAATAAGATTGAACTCATACCTATACGTTCCGCTGATCCTGTGTTTAGAGGTGTTATTTATATCGTTGAAGATGAGTGGAATATCTATAGTTCCGATGTATATCTTACAAAAGCTGCGATGAAATTAGATGTCATTGATACTTTGCGCATCAATCAGACATTCGTCAAGATCAATGGAAATGTTTGGCAACAGATCAATCAAACACTTCATATTTACTCCCAAATATTTGGATTCAAGTTTAGAGGAAATGTAAGCGCAGTGTATTCAGATTATGATCTTACGCCAGGATTGACCAAAGCATCCTTTGGCAATGAGATCGTCAAATATGAGATACAGGCGCTGAAAAAAGATACTAATTACTGGAACACTATTCGGCCAATACCACTCACAGAAGAGGAGGCCAAAAACTATATCATGAAGGACAGTATACAGACTGTTCAAAATAGCCCTGCTTACAAAGATTCAATTCAAAAGAATTCTAACAGGTACAAGTTCAACAATTTCCTATTTGGCTACACGGCAAATTTCTGGAAGAAGGACCTAAGTATTTATGTTGGTTCGATTCTCAATGCGGTATGGTTCCATCCAGTTACAGGACTTACTCTGGGCCAGAAAGTTGGAATTCTCTGGGAATCAGATTCTATTCCGGGTCAAAAGAGAAATCTTGAATTTCAATACCGATACGGATTCCTCGATTATACCCATCGAGTAGAAGGGTCTTACAGCTGGCAAAAGGACGCAATTAACTACAGGAAATGGCAGATTTCGGGTGGATATCGGAAGCTTGAAGATTTTAATGATGATTCAGACCTCGAGATATTCCGCAACTCAGTGCAGTGCCTAGTTTATGGCAGGACTTGGAAGAAGTTAATTGCGAGAGATTATTTGCGATTTGCATTTCAACAAGAAGTATTGAACGGCCTGACTGCAAATCTCAGAGTAGAATGGAATCAGAAACATCAACTCGAAAACAAAAGCAATTATACCTGGGTAGATCGAGAATTGATATACGATGCGAATAATCAACTAGACGATTTGCGTAACATTGGTTTTGAGTCACCTTATCAACTTTGGAATGCGGGATTTCACCTATGGTACAAGCCTGGGCAGAAGTTTCAGACCTTACCAGATAGGAAACTGCGATCAGGTTCTCCTTGGCCAACATTTAGTCTACAGGGGACCTACGGCTATTATCCAGAAGGAAAGAAGAGCTATCAACAGTTTGAGTTTCAAATTCGTGAAAATAGAATGGGACTTGGCCATTGGGGAGACTTAGCTTGGAAGGTCAATGCGGGAACATTTGTAAATGGCCAAAATATTCAATTTGGCGAATTCAAGCATTTCACAGGGAATCAACTATTGTTAATGAATTCTAATACATACCTCGACGCACATAAGAATCTACCATATTATTTGCACAGTACAAATACGCAATACGTTGAGGCAGCATTTGAGTACAACCTCAATGGATTGCTATTAGATAAGATTCCGTTGATAAAGAAGGCAGGCCTTAGCGAGGTCTTGGGAGCAAATTACATAGCGACAGGCAATGATACCAATCGTTTCGAATGCAATTTTGGGATTGATAGAATTGGCTATGGTCTATTTCGCTTGCTAAGAATTGATGTTGTACCAGTCTTTGATCATTGGAAATATCAGGAAACCAGGTTTGTCATTGGAGTCAATGGATTTTTTGGAGCCAAGGCTTCTATCGGAGCAGATAATATGTCGATTAGAAACTAATCCGGAGAAGAATCCTTCCTCTCTTGTTCCCAATTGGTGCTGCCAACGACAACGAGTATAACTCCGAATACCATCATGATCAGTCGAATGATGAAGCCAAACAGTGCTCCTGGGAAATCAATCCATTGAAGCAGCACATACTTGATACCTACCATATGAAGCGCCAAGGAGCTGATACCGGTGACGAATAGTAGGAAGCCAGTTGTAAGAAATATACATTTTTTTGACATTGGAATGGCAGACTTTGCACACAAATAATCAGACAAGCAAATGCTAAGGCCTATATTTGATACTGCAATATTACTGAATTTATATAGCTTATGAGTTTACTTCGCCCTGATCTTAAATTGGTGGAATGTCCGCGAGACGCCATGCAGGGCATTAAGAAATTCATTGCCACCGAGGATAAGGTCAGATATATAAACCAATTGCTTCAAGTTGGATTTGATACCCTTGACTTTGGATCTTTCGTGTCGCCAAAAGCGATACCGCAAATGAGAGATACTGCTGAAGTGCTTGAGCAATTGCAATTGGATGGGACCAAGACTGATTTATTGTCAATCATAGCCAACGAGCGCGGAGCTGAAACTGCAGTCCAATATGAGCGTATCAAATACCTTGGTTATCCCTTTTCAATATCCGAGACATTTCAAATCCGCAACACTAATGCCACTATAGATGAATCAGTAGAACGTGTGTCTGAGATTCAAAATCTTTGTGTGAAAAATGGGAAGGAATTGGTCGTCTATATATCGATGGGATTTGGCAATCCATATGGAGATCCCTGGAATGTTGATATTGTCCATCAGTGGACTGAAAAATTAGTGAATCTTGGCGTCGGAATACTAAGCTTGTCTGACACCATCGGAGTTAGCAATCCGCAAAATATCGCTTATCTCTTTGGAAACCTAGTCCGTGAATATCCTCAAATCGAATTTGGGGCTCATCTGCACACACAGCCGCATAATTGGCAGGAGAAAGTTGTTGCGGCCTATCAAAATGGTTGTCGACGCTTTGATGGCGCGCTGAAAGGGTATGGTGGATGTCCAATGGCCAAGGATGACCTTACAGGAAATATGCCTACAGAAAATATGGTTTCCTACTTCGACAGCATTGGACTTGATCTTGGGCTGGATTTGGCAGCTTTTGGTAAAAGTATGGACATTGCTTTGCAAATCTTTCCTCAAAATCCTGAACACGAATGAATACCTGGATATCTGAGATCATGTTTGCCAGTCCAGAGTATGACGAATCGGTCGACTTGCGCACTCGCGTGCTACGTGTTCCCCTCAAAATGAGTTTTGAAATAAAGGACTTGGCCGTCGAATACAAGGAATGGCATTTGGGCTGCTATAGCGAAGCGGGCAAACTCTTGGGCTGTCTTATACTAAAGCCATTGACTGACAAGCTTGTCAAGATGCGTCAAGTCGCAGTCGAGCCGGAATTCCAAGGAATGAAAATAGGTCAGAAGCTTGTTCAAGCCTCCGAGGAATTTGCCAAGGCGCAGAAATGCATCAAGATTGAACTCAATGCTCGTGCTCCTGTAATCCCATTTTATCAAAAGCTTGGCTACTCACTTATCGGAGAGCCATTTTATGAAGTAGGAATTGAACACGGTAAGATGATCAAGGAGCTTTAGAGCATGATTATTTGCTCTACTTATAAGTGAATTACTTCCCCATAAGCTGCTGCGGCTGCTTCCATGATTGCTTCGCTCATCGTTGGATGCGGATGTACTGATTTGATCAATTCCATACCAGTTGTTTCCAATTTGCGTGCGACGACCAATTCAGCGACCATTTCAGTTACATTGTAACCGATCATATGGCCGCCCAATAATTCACCGTATTTGGCATCGAAGATGAGCTTGACAAAGCCTTCTTTAGCACCGACGGCACTTGCCTTGCCCGAAGCCGAGAATGGGAATTTGCCGATTTTTAGTTCGAAACCTGCCTCTTTAGCTTGTTGTTCTGTCATTCCGACAGAAGCTACTTCCGGGCTGCAATAAGTACAGCCTGGTATATTGTTGTAATCAATTGGTTCAGGGTGATGCCCTGCAATTTTTTCCACACAGGTAATTCCTTCCGCTGAAGCGACATGCGCTAACGCCTGGCCTGGAACGATATCGCCAATAGCATAAATGCCAGGTACACTTGTTTGATAATACGCATCGACTTTGACTAAGCCTTTATCGAGTTGCACGCCTAGAGCTTCCAAGCCAAGATCTTCAAGATTTGGAGAGATTCCGGCAGCAGATAGGACCACGTCGCATTCGATTTGTTCCATCTTGCCATCAGCACGATTTTTAATGCTCACCTGGCAAGTCTTGCCACTGATGTCCACTTTTTCGACTGACGTATTAGCCTTAACGTCAATTCCTTGTTTCTTGAAGGACTTGGCGATCTCTTTTGAAATATCTACATCTTCTCTTGGCAACATACCTTGTTCCATAAATTCGACGACTGTCACTTTACAGCCTAGCGCATTGTAGAAATAAGCGAATTCAGCTCCGATAGCTCCTGCGCCGACAACTACCATGCTTTTAGGCAATGTAGCTAGTGTCATAGCTTGACGGTATCCTATTATTTTCTTGCCATCAATTGGTAGATTTGGCAGCTCTTTAGAACGTCCACCGGTCGCTAATATGATATGTTTAGCTGTGTATGGCGTTTTCTTGCCATCAGCGTCAGTTACTTCAACTTGAGGACCTTTTTGTAAGCGGGCATAGCCTTGTATGACGGTGATTTTATTCTTCTTCATCAGGAAGCTAATTCCTTTGCTCATGCCATCAGCCACATTGCGACTGCGTCCGATGATGTCGGTAAAATTTGCTTTGGAGTCACTGACACTAATGCCGTAGTCAGCTGCGTGTTGGATATATTCGAATACCTGAGCGCTTTTTAGCAGAGCTTTGGTAGGAATGCAACCCCAGTTGAGGCATATTCCACCAAGACTTTCTCTTTCTATGATGGCGGTTTTCAAGCCAAGTTGAGCCGCACGAATCGCTGCAACATACCCTCCAGGGCCACTTCCGATTACAATCAGGTCAAAGTTCATCGAGTAAATTTTAATTAGTCCACAAAGATAATAAAAGTGCGGACTGAGTGATTCGGATATGAAAGGACGGATTTGTTGGAGGCTAAATTTCGGTTAGCACAACTACCAATGTGGTGATATCTGGTCCTACAATGCGATCTATGGCAACCAAAAATCCAGGTTGTACTTCCATCGGTTGCCCAATATGGATCATTGTTTTTTTGTCTTTGATAGCTTTGGACCAATTGTGAAATTCCATTAGACTGTGATCAATGCTAGACAAGAACTGGAATAGGCCAGCGGCTACTGAAATCCATTCTTGCTCTGAGCGACCACTAAAGTCGCCTTTGAGGATAAATTTGAATTCCTGGCGAGCTTTATTGCATCCTGATTGAGTGAGCTCGAGCGCTACACCATTTTCAAACACCACTTGCTCTATGCTGTATGTCTTCTCTTGTTGAAACTGATGCTTCTTAATGTCCTTGAATTTTGGGCCAAATAGTGCTACTGGAGATTTGTACTTGCAGTTTTCAAAACTAGTATAATTGCCCTCTTCTTGTTTCTTGCCCTTGCTACAAGATGATACCACTAGCAAAAGCATCAGCAAGAAGCCAAAGGAGAATTGTGAAATGTTTTTCATTGTCGGTCGCGTCATTTGGAAGACTGGAAGCTTGTAAAGCTAAATTTTGGCCAGCAAACTTATTAAATACTTTTTTCGTTCTTTGACTTGATGCATACCAACAAGTCAGTTTTTCTCGCCTTAGCCTTGCTATTTATCAGCAATTTCGGCAGTGCTCAAAATACCGTTTCCAACTGGAAAAAGTACTTTTCAGTAGATAGTATCTATCAGATATCATTTCCTGGAAAGGTATTTGTCCTCTCGGATACGCTGCAAAGTGATTTTGGGCCAATACTTAAGAGAACGATATTTACACAAGACACCGTAATAGCGCCAGGCGTAAACTTTAGCGTAACTGAATTTCATTATCCTACCGGAGTGATTGATGGATCTGACTCTGAGACCATCAATGCGCTATTTGATGCCACAATCGATGGTTCATTATCGCAAACAAAAGGTATTCTCGATTATCGCAGCAGGGAGGAATTGGCTGGGTTTGCTGCCAGTGTATGGAGGATCACTTACGATAGCAATCGAAAAGTAGTCAGGCACAAGGCTGTGATAATTGATGGTGTCATGCTCATCTTACAAGTCAGTATGCCAGTAAGAGGATCCAATTCGAGAGTTTCAGATAAATTTATGAGCACTTTTCGCATCGATTACAAGGGATAATACCTTTAGAGCATTGATACGGTGTATTTTTGCAGCAGATCATGATCTGCTGGTATTTGGATTCAATAATATCTTGCTAGCCGAAAAGATTGACCATCAAACCTGTATATGAGTTCAAGCAAAGATAAATACGAATTAAGAGGAGTTTCAGCATCTAAATTCGAAGTTCATGCTGCTATCGAGAATCTGGACAAGGGCCTTTTTCCAAATGCCTTTTGTAAAATCATTCCTGATGTGGTTGCTGGCGATCCGGAATGGTGCAACATTATGCACGCAGATACTGCTGGCACTAAGACGAGTCTTGCGTACGTCTATTGGCGTGAAACTGGAGACTTGTCTGTATGGAAAGGAATCGTGCAGGATGCGATAGTCATGAATCTAGACGATATGGCGGTCGTTGGCTGCTTTCAAGATATCCTATTGTCAAATACCATCGGAAGAAACAAGAATCTTGTCACTGGTGAAGTCATCAAGACTGTGATTCAAGGTACTGTCGATTTTGTCGACAATATGAAGGAGCAAGGCATTAATCTACATCTTACCGGAGGTGAAACTGCTGACGTCGGAGATATAGTCCGCACGGTGGATATTGGATTTACAGCTTTTGCGAGGATGAAACGGGAAGATGTCCTGTCGGTAGATATTCAAGCCGGAGATGTTGTCATTGGTTTTGCGTCATATGGACAATCAACATATGAGAGCGAGTACAATGGCGGCATGGGCTCCAATGGATTGACTTCCGCTCGCCATGATATCTTGGCGGCAAAATATCGCGACAAATACCCTGAGTCCTATGATCCTGCTACTCCTAAGGACCTTGTGTATTCTGGATCGCGATCGCTGGATGAAGTCGTAACGGTTGAGGGAAATGAAATCCCGCTAGGCAAACTGATCCTATCGCCCACGAGAACATTCATGCCGCTGATTAAGTCGATGTTTGACAAATATCGATCGGCTCTCCATGGACTGATTCACTGCACTGGTGGAGGAACAACCAAAGTGCTAAAATTTGTCGAAGGAGTAAAAATCATTAAGGACAATCCTTTGCCAATTCCGCCACTATTTCAATTGATACACCAAGAGTCCGGCACAAGCTTACGCGAAATGTATCAAGTATTCAATATGGGCTGCCGACTGGAAGCTTATGTTCCAGCTCAATTTGCTGAGGAAATCATTGCGCTATCAACAACATTTGGCATCCATGCACAAGTGATGGGTAGAGTAGAGTCTGGTACTGGGAAAGAGGTCGAACTTCATACCTCAGCCGGAATATTTGAATATTCTGAGTAGAAATTAAAACACCAGGCCAGTGTAATTGAAAGGCGTAATCTTTTTGAGTTCCTCCTTGATATTGTCCTTAATCTCAAGTTGATCAATAAAGCGGACCAAATCCTCCTGTCCGATATTTGCTTTGCCTCTGGTAAGTTCCTTTAATGCCTCGTATGGCTGAGGATATCCTTCACGACGAAGTATGCTTTGAATGCCCTCTGCAACTACCATCCAATTGGCATCGAGGTCTTTGTCGACTGCGGTTTGATTCAAGATAACCTTGCTCAGTCCTTTCATGACACTATTATAGGCAATCAAGCTGTGGGCAAATGGAACTCCAATATTTCGCAAAACAGTCGAATCAGTCAAGTCACGTTGTAAGCGCGATATCGGCAATTTTTCAGCTAAATGGTGGAATAGGGCATTTGCAATTCCGAGGTTTCCCTCAGCATTTTCGAAGTCAATTGGATTTACCTTGTGAGGCATTGCTGAAGAACCAATTTCGCCAGCTACCGTTTTTTGCTTAAAGTATTCTATTGAAATATATTGCCAAATGTCTCTGCAGAAGTCAATTAGAATGGTATTGATTCTGCCAATACATTGACACATCGCAGCTAGTTGATCGTAGTGTTCAATCTGTGTGGTATAGAAGCTGCGGGTCAAGCCAAGGTGTTCTGTCACGAAATTTTCAGCAAATTTGAGCCATTCATGATCGGGAAATGTCACCGCATGAGCATTCATATTTCCGCTCGCGCCTCCAAATTTGGCGTGAATTGGTATGCTACGTAATTGGCTAATTTGATTTTCTATTCGCTCTATGAAGACCATCCATTCCTTGCCCAAGCGGGTTGGAGATGCCGGTTGTCCGTGAGTTCTAGCCAACATCGGGATCATCTTCCATTCCTGAGCTTGATTATTCAATTGTACGAGGAGCGAATCTAAGTTTGGCAAAATCACTTTATGCAGCGCATCCTTGATCGATAGTGGAATGGCGGTGTTGTTGATATCTTGCGAAGTCAAACCGAAATGAATCATTTCCTTCCATTCCGCCCAACCTTGTTTGTCAAATTGTGATTTTATGAAATACTCGACCGCCTTGACATCGTGATTTGTCGTTTTTTCGATTTCCTTTATTTCTAGCGCATTTTGTCTATTAAAACTTACCGCTAGCTGTTGGATAGCCGGAATTTCCTCGCGATCAAAGCCATCCAATGGGGCGATATTTTCATCGAGTAGTGCTATAAAGTATTGATATTCAACGAAGACTCTATACTTGATTAAAGCAAATTCTGAGAAGTAGTTTTGAAGGACTTCTGTCTGCTTGCTGTATCTGCCATCGATAGGTGAAATATTCTCAATCATATATTTAGCTAATTTCCTTTCAAAGGTCGTGAATTTTGGGAAGTCGGTCTTCGCCTAATTCTGCTTTTGTTTTTCGTCCTCCCGCTTTAGCATGAAATAAGTGTCAACCTGACATCGTACTGGAATCGAACCGGTCCCTTTCTTGTAGGCATTGATATGTTTCTGATCGATGATTCGCGCTTTTATATTGTCCTTAAATTGTAGGTCAAGAAAATTGAGAATCTTGTTTCTTATCTCCGGATCATAGATTGGAAATGCAGTTTCGATCCTGTAACTAAGATTACGTTCCATCCAATCGGCTGATGACAAGTAGATGTCTGGCTCGCCATTATTTGAGAAAACAAAGACGCGAGCATGCTCAAGATATCTGTCTACAATACTAATAGCCTCAATATTTTCACTTAATCCTTCGACACCAGGCACAAGACAGCATATGCCCCTTATGATCATTTTGATTTTTACACCAGCTTGACTTGCTTCATAGAGTAGATCGATCATGCGATTATCCTGCAGACTGTTCATTTTCAATATGATTGAAGCCTCCTTGCCCGCTTTAGCATGCTTAATTTCACGCTTGATCAAACGTACTAGGTCATTTCTGAGGTTAAATTGTCCAACTAGCAAGTGCTCAAATTCGGAATTGGGAACTTGCACAGTCTCCAGAAATGAAAAAATTCTTGAGACTTCACTTGTCAATCTCTCGTCGCTAGTAAATAGTCCAAAGTCATTGTAAACTTTAGCTGTGTCCTCGTTGAAATTTCCTGTACTGAGATAGGTATACAATTTGGACATTTTATCTTCCTGGCGGATAACCATCGCAATCTTTGCATGCACTTTTAGTCCAGGGAAACTGTATTTGACATTGATGCCGGCCTTTTCTAATTTTTCTCCCCACACCAAATTTGCTTCCTCGTCAAATCTCGCTTTGACCTCAATAAAAGCGGTCACCTGTTTGCCCAATTCAACAGCTTTGATCAGCGCCTTCATGATGCGGCTCTCCTTGGCGACCCTGTATTGAATGATCTTGATATGTGTGACATCAGGATCTTCCGCTGCTAGTTCAAAGAAGCGAATGACACTTTCGTAGCTCTGATATGGAAACTGGATTAGGTAATCTTGTTGGGCAATCTTATCAAAGAATGCATTTGTATTTTCTAAAGCCAAATATTTCAGCGGCGGCTGAGGATTATTCTTTAGTTGGTTGATGCCGAAGCTCGGAAATTTGAAAAAGTCAAAATTGTTGTGATATCGCCCCTCCGGCAATAGATCCATGGTCTCGAGGTCAAAAACTTGCTTAAGCATTTGCAAAAGCTTGGTAGGCATCTCACGATCGTACACTAGTCGACTCGCTGGACCCACATTGCGTTTGTTGAGGCTGCTCTTGATCTTTTGTAGCAAATCACCGCTAAATTCGTCTTCAATGTACAAGTCGGCATCTCTAGTCAGCTTGATTGAATATGTATCGATGATATCATAACCTGGGAATATCATCTTGATACTGTGCCGGACGATATCGTCGAGCATGATGATATCATATCTGCCTGATTGGCTTGGGAGTTGAATGAAGCGATTGACGTGGTCGGAAGGAATCTTTACGATAGCGTAATAGGTATTGGGATCAGATTTGTCCAAATCCTGCATGACCACAGTGAGATACAAGGCCGCGTTGCTAAGAAATGGTTTGATTTTGTTTTTGATTAACAATACTGGCTGTACGTATGGCAGGAGAAAATTGTCGAAGAATTTTTCCACAAAAATCCGCTGATCAGGAGTCATGTCGAGACGCCTAATGAGGTTGATGTTGTTTTTGGATAAAGCAGGCAAAATTTCGTTTAAGAAAAGGACCGAAAATTCCTCCTGTTGCTTGTTAACAGTCTGAAGTATCTGCTTCATCAAAGTCTTAGGGTCGTAGTCAATCTCCTTTTTGGCGCTGATAGTGGCCCTTAGAAGATTGCGAATATTGGCAACACGCACGCGAAAAAATTCATCCAAATTGGACGAATAGATGGCCATGAACTTTATTCGCTCAAATAAAGGAACGGAAGGATCCTTTGCTTCCTGCAATACACGATAGTTGAAATCCAACCAGCTCAGTTCGCGGTTGCGATATTTGACAGATACATCGGCTAGCTTAGCTTTATGACTCATATAAACAGACTCATTTGTTGTTCATTTGGCATAGCGTATTTGGGAAAAGAAACGTTCATCTTTAAGTTTTTATTCAAATATTGTCCAAACCAATGTGCCGATTTAAACGAGCTTTCAGGTGAAGGCTGATGCACGAAGAAATAGATATCTTTCAAACCATTTGATTCCCAAAGATGCAATTTTTCTGCCCAGGCAATCAGTCGTGTCAGATCGCTACTATGTTGGTTGCCAACAAACCTTACGATACAGTACGATGCTGTGCAGAGCATATGACATACATCTTTACGACCTGCCACATCGGTGATCACCAGTCCAATTCCTATATCAAACAGAAATTGGGCCAATTTTTCAAGCCGACTTGATTCAAACCATCCAGGATGGCGCAATTCTAGCGTTAATGACTTTGAATTGTCCCAGGATTGGAAGAATTGGAGAAGCTTGTTCTCATTTTCGGGGCCATAATTGAGAGGAAGCTGCATAAAACATGGTCCAGCATTTTGCCCGAAGGCCTCAAGACAATGAATCCATTCTTCCCATTCAAAGGAGCCAAGAGTATTTAGTGGATCTTTACTCAAGGTTGAAGGAAATTTAGGGCAAAATTTGAATGAAGGATCTACTTGAGCCCTCCATTTTTGAATCTGCAGGTCTGTAGGAATGCCGTAATAAGTAGGATTGAACTCGATGGTGCCGCAATTTGAGGCGTAAGCCTGCAACATTTGATTTGTCTTGGTAGTAGATGGGTAGAAATTGCCAACCCAATCCTTTTCGCTAAATGCCGTCAAGCCGATTCTAACCCGAAGTCCTGCCGACAACTTACCACCAGCGAGAAATCCCAGGTCAAGATTCCTTTCTGGAGGAAATGCGTAATTAACAGAGCTGTAACTGTCTATTCTTCCAAAATCCACGAGCTTAGCAAATTGAATGATAAAAATACCAAAATCAATTTCTATTTGCTCAACACAATTCTTATAATGAGGTTGTACTTTTGATACCTTGAACTAGACCGCGCCATTTTGCTAAAGAAAATTGATCTTTTACTTTTTAGAAGTTTTATCCCAGCATTTGCCATATCCTTTGTCATTGCCCTGTTTGTGCTTACGATCCAGTTTCTATGGCTTTGGCTAGATGAATTGGTTGGCAAGGGGATAAGTTTGTTAGTGATTGCGGAATTGATCTCCTATCTATTGCTGGCATTTGTGCCGATGTCACTTCCGATCGGGATCTTGATATCTTCAGTGATGCTGTTTGGAGGATTGTCAGAGAAATACGAGTTGTCATCTCTAAAATCTGCGGGTGTGCCACTTTTGCGGATCATGAAACCCTTGATCTTTCTGACATCTGGGATTGCTTTGTTTTCATTTTTTTGCTCTAACAACTTTATACCAGTAGCCAATCTTAAGTCCCAGACTAGATTATTTGACATCAAGAAGCAAAAGCCCGCGCTAAATATCGAACCTGGAGTCTTCAATGACGTATTTCCAGGATTTTCTATTAGAGTCGGCAAAAAAGATGAAGACAATCAGCATATCGAAGATGTCATCGTGTATGAAGATCAAACTAGCACCAATGGCAAGGTCAATATTATTAGAGCTAAGAAGGGGGTAATGTATGTATCTGAGGATGACCGTTTCTTTGTAATGGATCTTCAAGATGGACAACAGTACCAGGAGATGTCGCCAAAGGGCTCGGATCAAGTAAATGTTCCTCCATTTATCCGTACGAGATTCAAATCTTATAACAAGGTCTTTGATTTAAGTGCTTTCGCATTTACCAAGAGCAATGAAGATCTATTCAAATCCAACCAATCGATGTTGACGAGTCGACAGCTTATACATGCGGTAGATTCGATCAATGAGAAGATTGTGTCAATCGGTGTTGAATTGGGCGCTGACCTGAGCAGAAATATGTTGATGAAGGACACAAATAAAGTAGTAAAACAAGATGATGAGGCGCTGTTAGATCCACAACGCAAGGACAGATTTGATTCGCTCAGGCTAAGACGCAAATTAGCTGAGGAGAG
>JBDSUZ010000076.1:0-6454 GCA_039927395.1 Saprospiraceae bacterium
TCTGCAGGCATCCATGTTCAGCCCGGCCCCGAAGGAGGAATCGTGAACATTGAAGACACACGAATTTTGGATTTAGCTCATCAAATATTATCTGAAGGTCCTCGATCGGAGAACTAGACACAATTACAGTCTTTTAGGATTTTCGGCCTATTAATCAAGCAGGAAATCTTTCGTCAACGCCTCAAATTCATTGGAGCGCTGATATCCTTTTGCCTCAAGCAGAGTCATGTCTGATTGCTCAATTAGCCAATTGGGACTGTTTTGAACTTGAACCAAGGACCTGTGAAATGGCTTTTTAGGACGGGAACGCGCGAGACAAATTCTTTTTGGGTACAATCCGGCGAGACTGAACAGCTCCAAATTGGTTTCCAATTGTTCAAATGGGAAAATCATTGACAGTTTACCATTTGGAGCGAGGATTTGCTGAGCGCCCAAGCAAATATCCTCTATGCTAAGTGTATTGGTATGTCTGGCATTTGCCTGATCGTCATCTTGCTTTTGTTGTCCAGAGATAAAGAAAGGTGGATTGCAAACGATATGATCAATCTTGCCCTGTTTGTTGCCTAAATATTCCTGCCAACTCAAGTGGATAGATTCCAATCTTGAGGACCATTTTGATGCCTTAAAATTCTTAAGTAAGTTTGAAAATGCAATCTCTGATGGCTCTAATCCTATAATCTTAGCAGCACTATTTCTTTGCGCTGCCATCAATGCAATCAAGCCTGTGCCGGACCCCAAATCAAGGATTGACTCATCATCAGTAAAATCTGCCCATGCGCCAAGCAATAGTCCATCGGTACCCACTTTAAAAGGTGAGTCTTGTTGATCGATACTAAATTGCTTGAATTGAAATGGGAGTTCCATCAGGAATCGAATTTTGCCTACCGAATCTAGATCTTGACGAACTGAGAAGTCCAGGCTTTTTCTTCATTTCCATATTGTATCCAATATGGGCCATCAGCCAAATGTCCCACTTGAATCTGAAGTATTTCCTGTGGCAAATATTTGCCCGCTTGAATCAGATGACCTACCGAATCAAAAACTTTGATCCAATTGATGGTTTGCCCCGAAGGCGACTTTACAAAAAGATTTTGAGTAGCAGGTATCGGCCAAATAATTCCTTTTTCAAAATTGCTTAGATCCTGAGCGCTTGACAATTCACAATTGCCATCAGTCTCTTCACACCATCGAGCCTCAAATTCTTGCTTAAATAAATTCGCAATCCAAGGACTATGCAGTACCAACGTATTCTCGTCATTGCGTGTTTCAGCAGCAGTTGTCCAATTGTGACTTCCTGTAAGCACCAATGGGTCGCTCTCTGGCAATGTGGCATCGACCACAACATACTTGTGATGACACTGCGTACTTGCACTATGCTCAAGTACAGATAGGCCTTGATTGTTGAGATAGTTAAATTCCGAACCACTATCATTAGGGCTGTCAATCAATCCTCTGACCTCCACTCCATCATCAAATCGATCTATTATCTCATCGGCTATCTCGTCGCGTGTAAAGGTCAATAAGGCAAATAGAATCTCTTCATTAGCTGTATGTAATGCCTTAATAATCTTGGCCGATACTCCGTCGCTTGGCGAAAAATAGGATTCGATCTGTATACCTCCAACCACAAACTGATGGATGGTATTGTCAGTCTTGTAATCACCAAATCTGGAAATATCCATATCAGGTTCTGAACCTTGACCGCCCCACATTTCCTCAAATTCCTTGCGGTAATTTAGCGCCAGTGATTGATCATAAATACAAACAACATTGTTGTAATCAGAATAGATATTGCCCGTGGTAAAATTGAGTGATCCTGTCCAAACCAAACTGGAATCGTGATTTTCAGCATCTATCACAATAAACTTGTTGTGCATCAGACCTTGACCGAGATTTCCTTTGAGATAGGTAAAATTGAGATCCGAATTATTGAGCGCCGAATTGGCTCCTTCATCGCCGGTGATATATCTCACCCTTACGCCGCGATTTTTAGCGGCAATCAAGGCATTGACAAATCCTTTCTGGTCACAATTGTACATCGTCACATCAATAGAACGATGAGCTTGGTTAACTTTCTCAATAGCAGCAGCCAAAATTACCTCAGGAGAGGCACTCAAGGGATGAGAGCCATTGGAAAATGATGGGTCTACTTTCTGGTTGAAGTATACCTCGATGCTTCCAGGCAATTGTGCCGAAATCTGAAAGCTTAGGAATGTAAAAAGCAGGACATAAAATGCCCTGCTTTCTTTGATATTTTTGAGCAAATCAATTGTTCTTTAACAAGACATTGTCGATACGATATGACGTAGTGTTGGTGGTCTTATCACCACTGTATTTGAATGCAATATAGGCAGTTCCAGAGTATCCGCTAAGGTCAATACTTCCGCTGGGGACCCAGATGTTGTCACCAGTTGTAGAACCAGCTAGAACAGCGGACAGTGGTGTCCAGGTAGCTGAGGTTACGTTGGTGCCATCAAAGTTTGTTGAGATCAGTACCTCAAGGCCATTGTG
The DNA here is from genome assembly GCA_039927395.1 of Saprospiraceae bacterium. Taxonomy (GTDB): domain Bacteria; phylum Bacteroidota; class Bacteroidia; order Chitinophagales; family Saprospiraceae; genus JBDSUZ01. The sequence continues at coordinate 2,512 of JBDSUZ010000076.1, forward strand.
TTTCCAAACTTGCAGTGCGGTCTCAAAACTAATTGATTGAGGATCTGCAAGATTGATAGCAGGCGTGATCAACCAACTGACATTCTCTGTATCTGTAGAACCGAAAGCAGTTGATTGAGCGTAGCCATTTCCTTGGAATACTTTTCCTTGCCAAAGTCTAGTGCCTTTCTCTGCATAGTTTTTCCAACCTCCGAGGCTAATATTGACGTTGTTGCTCACTCCGTTGAAGTCTTCAGTAACTGATCCGCTACCACCTCCACCATTGCAACGCGTGCCGGTCATGATAAGATCAGATGGATCACGTAATATCAATTGCTTATCGGTACCGAATACAGTATAGACTGCGATAAGTGTTCCTTTGCCCTCCGGCACTGTTTGTCCCGCGAAATTGGAATAACCACTGGTACGAACAAGGATCGAATTGCCACTGCAATCACGCAATGTGCGATTGACTGACACTTTACCAACTCCATCTGCAAAAGTTTGGCCTAATTCACTAGCGTCAAACTCAACATTGTCAAGTTGAATCAATGTACTCTGATCAGCAACGCCGAGCGTGCCAATGGTCTTAATTGCCGGGCTTACTAATACAGAGCCCTTCTTCTTCAGAATATAGGTCTTCACCAAAATATCCTCGATACCATTGAGTCTCGGATTGCCGCTGCCATCCACTCCAATGCTGCCACCGAGTTGTATCAATTTGTTGTAATCGCCCAAATAAAGTCCATCAAGTTTGATGATCAACTTCTTACCTACTGGATAATCGTTGAACAAATCAATTGAATTGAGTTTGAGGTCAATGCCACCAGTCGCGTCTTGCACTACCAGCGTCTTGAAGTAATTTCCACTGCGGTCATCAGCGCTTACATATACTTCCAGTATTTTGTCTCCAGTGATGGGTTCAAGTTTACCAGTGGTATGAAGAGCTTTAAGCTCAGCTATGGTGAAATTGCCTACCAAGTCCGTATCCTCTTCGAATACAGGTGGGGAGTCAAATTCGCGATCTACACAGGCGTTGAAACCTAAGGTGCAGGTCAAGAGGAACATTATTTTGAAAAAAGAGAACTGCTTCATTTTTGATTCAGGATTTATCAGAATTTAAATGCCAGGGAGGCGAAATAGTTGATCCCATAAGCGTAAAACTTACGAGGAGCAAATTTATTGACATTGAAACCATCGAAGTCGAAACGCAATTGTTCGAATCCTCCGGTCACGAAATCTTTGTTGTTCAAAATGTTATTTATTCCAAGATTGAAATAAATGAAGTACTTGCCAAATTTCCAGGATTTACCACCAAAAAGGTCCAATGTAAATGCATCCTGCAATTTGGTCTCGTCGATAATCGAATGGAATAATTCAGAGCCTGGCTCCACCCCTTGAACTGCCTCGACAGTCCTTCTGTTTGGATTTGGATCTAAGTACATTTTGGCGTAGTAGTTGGCGTTGATATTGATAAACCAGAATTGCTTGCCTTGAATACGTAGTCCACCTGTATAGGCCTGCTGCGGCGTATTAGCCAAATAGTAATTCTTAAGGTAAATCGTCCTCTTAGCAACTAAAGGGTCAAGGTAATTGTCCTGATATATTGAAGCCTGAGGTCTAGCGGAATATATATAATCACCGATACCTGCCGCTGCTTGTAGCGTAAACATTGACGACAATTTGTACTCTGCTGCCAGCTCAAGACCGGTATGGGTCTTTTGCAGATCTGTTATTACATAATTGACAAAGCCTGCCTCAGAATTTCCAACTAATTCGTCATCATAAAATGAAACTACATCAGTCTGATGATCAAATTTTGTGTAGTATCCAGTAGCCTGCAATTTCAATAAAGGACTTCGGAATACGTATCCTGCTTCAGCGGCGGTATTTTGCTCTGCAACAGGATTTGCAATCACCTGATCTCTTGTCCTTGCAGCTATGTAAACATTGCGAAATAATGGAGCCCTTGTTCCAATCAATCCATTGACGAAGGCATAATTTCTACCATTTATCTTATAAGTAACACCAGCTTTCACGGAATAAGTCAGGAAATCAAGTTTCTCCGAATCACCCAATGAGTTATCGGGGAAACGACCATTTTGATAAAGCCCTTCTCTCCAAAACTGGTTATAATTGATCTTGGCTGCTGCATTGAGATCCCATTTGCGCAGCTTGAATATCGCTTGTTGAAATGCCTCCATAGTTCTCACATGGGCATTGTAATTGTATCCAAACGAATCTCCTACTTTGAGTATACGCCCTGGATGTTGCAAGTCATTCTCCTTTGCTAATGGATTATCTTGTATATCGCTTTCAGCAAATTTGTCTATATCTACAGTATAATCAGCTCCCAACAAATCTGTTAGCACTTTGAAATTGTGCCCGCGATAGTAGCGGTAAGTTGCACCAGATTGCAATTGCAGCCTAGAGCCAATGGTCTGATTCCACAGTGCATTGATATTAAACTCTCTTGAATCATTGCGCCTCTCTTCGATTACATACTGTGCGCGACGAGCTGTTACAGTATCTCCATTTTGGACATAAGTGCCGTAGCTGTTGTAATTAGTATTGTACATCGAAGTCCAATCAATCTGCCTTGATGCTTCATCAGTCCGCAAAATATCGGCAACGCTAGCGGCAGTAGCGCTATCTTGTACATAACTTGGTAGACGGCTATAGTAATCCGGGCGAGGATCCTTAGCTTGATACCAATCAATTGCAGTCGAACCATTTCTGCCAAATTGAAAGCTAGCTCCAAGGGTCAATGCACTGTTTTTCTTAATCGCCCAATCATGGCGAAGCATGATGATGGGTTGATGCGTGCTGGCTACTCTTGCATTTCGCTTTTCTCCGCCCTGAAATCCCCAATTTGGGTTGTAGTAATTTGTTCCGGCTAGATCATACATTTCCTGAACAGAACTTGTTGCCATTCCCCTTTTTATTGGAGCTCCAAATACCGTCAGGCCAATGGAATGCTTCTCGTTGATCCTGCGCTCTACTCCAAGGAAATATGCAAAAGCATCATAGAATGTGCCCGGTACGTAACCTTCCTGTGCCCAGCGGCGACTAACAGATCCTGTAAAGGCCCAACCATTGGACATCATACCTGTCGAATGTGTTGCCATCAAACGATGACGATAATTACGATTGGCAGATCCATAACTAAAGCGCGTCTCTTTTCTTTGCTTGCTAGCCCTAACATCAATATTAGCGGCTCCACCTATGTCACCATAACCAAACTGTGCTGGAAATAGACCTGCTGTGTTTTCGCGATTGCGCATCACATCATTGAGTCCGCCCCACTCATTCCAATATACCTGGCCGGCCTCCAAGTCATTGACAGGCAAGCCATTCATATATATGCTGGAGTATTCAGAATTATAGCCTCTGATCCTGTATCGACCAGCACTTAGGTTAAATGTCGCATTTGCCAAGAATATATCTCTCGAAGCATGCAGCAATCCGGAAATATCCTGCGAGCTACTAGCTTCGTTGGTAATGTCATCTGAGCCCAATTCAACTACTGGAATATTGGTAGGATCCAAGACTTCAGCACTCAAATTGGTGCCGGCTATAATAACTAGTGAAATTGGTTCACCGCTTTGGTCAGGACTTAATGCATATTCCAATGCTAGAAATCCGTCCTTTGACATCTGGAGTATCTTCTGATCAGTCTCTGCAAAGGTATAGGTGAACTTGCCCTCTGCATCGCTCTGGGCCATGCGCTTACTGCCTTTGGCGTGAATCTGCACCGCAGAAACGGGATTGCCGGCTTGATCCTTTATACTCCCACTTATTGTTTGACTCGAGAGGAGTAGTGGAAAACTTAACAATAATAAAACAGTCGAAACAAGGTAGGGTAGAAAATTTCGCATGTAAATTTGTTGCCGCTGTATACAGTGAATGAACGCAATTAACTCAATGAAGGGCAAAGTTACTGAACTTTTAGAGATTTCAACCC
>JBDSUZ010000077.1:0-13631 GCA_039927395.1 Saprospiraceae bacterium
ATGTGATCGAGATGCGCATGCGTATTGAGGATCATTTCGACATGCAAATCATGCTCAGCGATATATGCCGACATGATATCTTCCTCCTCTTGGTCGATACAGCCGGGATCGATAATAACAGCCGCACGGGTATCATCATGCAGTATGTATGTGTTTTCTTCGAAAGGATTAAATGTAAATCGTGTAACATGAATCATATCAACTGCGTTATTGAAGGATAAATATCTGAAAAAGGGTTATTTTCCGCTATGACTTTAAAAGCCTGATGGAGCTACGGAGCTCAAACTGTATGAATGCAAAACCTTACCTATTTGTTTTGATCCTATGTGCATTGTCAAGCCAGGCTTTGATCGCGCAGACAAGTCAGGTAGTATTTGGCAAGAATCGGGTGCAATATCACGATGATTTTGATCAATGGCTAAGTTACGAAAGTCAGAATTTTGTAACATACTGGTATGGCAAATCCAAATTCATAGGACATACAGCCATCCAAATGGCAGAAAAGGATTACGCCGAAGTCGTCGCTCTGCTCGAATATCGAATCAATGACAAGATTGAGATCCTCGTGTATCAGGACCTAACCGATATGAAGCAGAGCAATATCGGAGGCGAAGAGGCATTTATCAATCAGACAGGCCAGCCCAAAATATCAGGAAATAAGCTTTTTGTCTATTTCAATGGAGACCACAATCAGTTGAGGCAACAGATAAGAGAAGGTATTGCAAAAGTGTTCCTCAATTCGATGCTGTACGGCTCCAACTTGCAAGAAGTGGTTCAAAACACAGTTGTTTCCAACTTGCCAGATTGGTTTGCCCAAGGCCTCATTGCCTTTGTAGGGGCTGATTGGGATGTGGACACAGACAATGAGTGGCGTGATTTGGTGCTCACGCGCAAGTACAAGAATTTTACAAGAGCGGCCAATGAGAATCCCAGGATTGCTGGACATGCATTTTGGTATTATATCGCGCTCAATTATGGCAAAACGGAGATCAACAATCTCTTGTATCTCACACGTATTAACCGCAGCATGGAGAGCGGCTTTCAGTATGTGTTGGGATCGACCTATGAGAAAGTGACGCAAAATCTCTGGAGCTATTACCAAAAGCAATATCAGGAAGAGCAAGTTAAGCTTGACTCAATATTTCCCAAAAAGGCGTACAAGGCCAAAAATCGCAAAAGGGCCAATTTTACTCAAGTGCGTTTTCAACCTGGAGGTGATGCCTTAGCATATGTAAGCAATGATGTAGGGCAGAGTAAGATATATCTGCAGGAAAAAGGGGCAAAGCGGAAGCGAATACTGAAGACTGGATACCGTAATATCATACAGGCCACTGACTACACGATGCCCATCATCAGTTGGTCCCCCAATGGACTTCAATTGGCGATGATCTACGAAAAACGAGATGTCTGGTATCTTGATGTATATGATTATCAGACCAAGAGGAGGTCAAAGAGCAAATTGGCTCCGAGATTTGAACGAGTATTTACTGCCGACTTCATCAACGAGGACACATTGGCATTTTCAGCGATGGTCAATGGGTACAGTGATTTGTTTACCTACCGACTTAAGACTCGCCAATCAGAATCGCTAACTGAAGACATTTATGATGATCTCGACGTCAGGACGGGCAAATGGAATGGAGTGCCTGGCATAGTATTCAGCTCCAATCGACCAAGTACAGGCAACGAAAAGGTATTCTTAGATACCATGCCCCCATTGGGCAAATTTGACCTGTATTTTATGCCCTTGGATCCCAAGCCAGGAGCGCTGCAACGATTGACAAATACTCAGGGAACTAATGAGCGCGAAGCTTTATTTGCAGGGCAAGAGGGGATACTTTATCTGAGTGATGAGCATGGTATCTGGAACAGGAAACGATTGGCGAATGACGGCGATCAATTGCAGTCAAGTTACCTAAGCAACCAATCGCGCAACATCGAAGGAATGGACTATGACCCTCAGAGTAAAGAACTGATGGATATCCTTAAGTACAAGAACAGGTCATACATGTTTCTGAGCTTACTCGATACCACTCCGCGCCAAGTCGTCGAAACCCCCTTCTCGAGATTCAGACGAACGTTGAGCCCGATAGTGCCAAAAGTGATTGCCAAAGATCCCGTGACTGCAATTCCGCCAATTCAAGATCCATTTTCACAGAAGCAAAATTCAAAAATTGAAGAGGAAGAAGTTGCCGACGGCTATTTATTCCAGACTGAATTTCAGATTCCAGTAAGCGCTGTTCCTAAGTACAATCCAATCGATCCGGTCGATATTTTGACACCCGAACTTGTTCCAAATTTACAAACTGCTAATGACAGTGCTTTCAAGGCCAGGTATGCCAATCCCATGCGGATCAATCCATTGCGAGTCGTTCCCTATCGACTAAAAGTCCGCTTGGATGATTTCTCTACGACACTCGACAATGCCCCACTTTTTGGAGGCCTCGACAATTTTGCAGGCTTAACCAACAATAATTACTCTCAGCCGGTGGGCATTCTGATGAAGGCCACCATGAAGGACCTATTTGAAGACATCGAGGTGGAAGGAGGGGCGAGAGTACCAATCAATTTCAAAGGGGCAGAATATTTCCTGACCTTGAAGGACAAGAAACATCGATTTGACAAGCAATACAGCCTGTATCGTCGATCGCTCAAGCAGGAGTACGAATCAGCTTTGGGCAATCCAGGGCGAGCACGATTAATTACGATCATGGGTCTCGCAGAGTTGCGATATCCATTTGATGTTTATGGCAGTATGCGCCTTGCAGGATTTCTGCGCCAGGACAAATTCAATCCACTATCAACAGATTTGGCAGCACTCGAAGATCCCGGCTTCTTGCAACAGCGCATGGGCTTGCGATTGGAATACATCTTTGACAATGCGGTTGATATTGATCTCAATATGCGAAGCGGAACCCGCTTCAAAGTATTTGGAACTTATGCCAAGCCATTCACACTGCAATTTGGCAATCAGACCAAATTCTCCTTCAACGAAGGGTATGTCGCGTCGGTTGGAACCGATCTACGGCATTATTATCGTCTCGATCGACTGAGTATTCTAGCAGGAAGATTTGCCATGGAAAGCAGTTTCGGACCCGAAAAAAATCTCTACCTCCTAGGTGGAACAGACCAATGGATTTTTCCGTCATTTACGGACAATATCCCATTTCCCACCAATACTAAATTTGCCTTCCAAACTACGGCACCTAATATTCGTGGATTTAACTACAATATCAGAAATGGCTCGACTTATGCGCTTGCCAACCTCGAGTTGCGAATTCCATTGTTCAAATACCTCTACAAAAGACCGATCAAGAATAGCCTGATCAGGAGTTTTCAACTGGTGTCATTCTTTGATTTGGGTACCGCCTGGGTTGGAAAAGGTCCTTTTGACGATGAAAATCCGCTCAATATTATTTACTTGGAAAACCCTACAGTCAAAGTCAAAGTCCGATACTTCCGCGACCCAATCGTAGCAGGAATGGGATTTGGAGCAAGAGCCTTGCTTTTTGGTTATTATCTGAGGCTCGATTACGGCTGGGGCTTGGAGACGCGCAAGATCCAAAGTCCGATCCTTCATCTGTCGATGGGAACAGATTTCTAAAGCAGGTTATTTTTTCTTCACACGGATCATTTACTAACAAAAGTTCTAACTGGAAAGTAGACTAATTGAGTAGTTTTGTTACTCAATCCTGAAGATAGTATGATTGAAACGCTGATTTCATCAAAGACCCGTATCAAATTGCTGTTGAAGTTCTTCCTCAATAGCAATACCACTGCGTATTTGCGCAATTTGGAGTCCGAATTTGGCGAATCAACCAATTCGATCCGATTGGAACTAAACCGCCTCGAGGGAGCCGGATTTATTACCTCCAAATCTGCGGGCAACAAGAAGATCTTTCAGGCAAATCCCAAACATCCGCTGTTTGGTGAAATTCACAACATCTTATTGAAACATTTGGGCCTTGATCACATCATCGAAGAAGTGATCATGAGGCTTGGCAAGGTGGAGAAAGTGTATCTGGCGGGATCATTTTCTAAGGGCATTGACAGCAAAGTGATCGATCTGATTATTATTGGAGATATAGATTCCACGTATTTGATTCACCTGATCGACAAGGCAGAGCGGATGATTCATCGCAAGATTAGTTACCTTTTGTATCAATCGCAAGAGTGGAATGCTGAATATTTGGATCAGTATCAACCAGCACCACTTCTTATGTATTCTCACTGAGTTTTTTAACCGAAGCATCAACTAACAGCAAATAAAGAATGGCTATTCGTATCGAATCATTGCAATCAAAACAAAAATCCCTAGCGGTCATCGGTCTAGGCTATGTTGGCTTGCCATTGGCACTCGAATTTGGGAAACATTTTGATGTGATCGGATACGATATTGAGGAGAGCCGGATTCAGCAATTGAAACAGCGGATCGATCCTTCCAATGAGATGTCTGCAGAATCTTTCGAAGGCAGATCGGTCAGATTTAGCTCGGACCCTGCAGATCTCAAGAATGTAGGATTCTTCATAGTTGCCGTTCCTACACCAGTTGATGATTACAAAGTGCCCGATTTGGGCCCAGTGTTGGACGCATCCGCTTTGATTGGCAATGCCATCGAAGCAGGAGCTTATGTAGTGTACGAATCAACAGTATATCCAGGCTGTACCGAGGAAGATTGCCTGCCGATTGTTGAGCGCAATTCCGGTCTCAAGGCTGGAGTGGATTTCAACTACGGCTATTCGCCAGAGCGAATTGATCCAGGCAATAAATTGAAAAATGTCACCAACATACTCAAGATCGTCTCGGGCAATAATGAGGAGGCATTAGATACAATAGCGCTCGTATATGAGACCATCGTCAAAGCAGGCATTTACCGCGCACCTTCAGTCAAAGTCGCAGAAGCTGCCAAGGTGATTGAAAATACTCAGCGCGATGTCAACATATCGCTGGTCAATGAGCTCTCCATGATATTTGACCGCATGGGCATCGATACTCAGGAAGTGATCGAAGCTGCGGCGACTAAATGGAATTTTGTCAAATTATTTCCCGGCTTAGTCGGTGGACATTGTATCAGCGTTGACCCCTACTATTTGCTTCACAAAGCAAAATCATTGGGCTATGATCCACAGGTAATTCTCAGCGGACGCAGGATCAATGATGAAATGCCGGCATACATTACCAATAAACTGGTGCAGACCCTTACTCAACATGGCAAGGCCCCACATCAGTCCAAAGTCTTGGTATTGGGCATTACCTTCAAAGAGAATGTGGCTGATATCCGCAATTCAAAAGTCATCAATCTGGTCCGTGAAATGCGGGCATATGCCATACAAGTGGATGTGATGGATCCTCATGCAAGTTCTGAGGAGCTCGAAAAGCATTATTACATTAAGCTCACAGAGCAAATGGCAGATAGCTATGATGCCATCATCATTGCTGTATCTCACAAAGAGTACCTGGAGAAGGATATGAGTTATTACTTATCAAAATCGAGAGGGAAACCTATCATTTTTGATCTCAAAGGAATATTTAAAAGCGCCAAATCGAGCGATGAAATGGTCTATTGGCGTTTATGATCAAGCATATGAATAGAACAGTTATTTCACAGCATCTTCCCAAGCCTGCATGGTACGCCCTGCGGACCAAGTCGCGTTGTGAAAAAATCGTACTCCAACAATTGCAAAAAAGAGGAATTACGGCCTATTTGCCGCTCCTCTCTCAAACAAAGAAATATCTGCGCAAGATCAGAACGACTGAAATGCCGGTGGTGCCTGGATATGTATTCACGTTCATAGCAAGCAATCAGTCTGTTCAGGCCTTAGAGGTCGTTCATGCGGTCAGTTTCATCAAATTTGAACAACAACTCGCTGCGATTCCTGAATCAGATATAGAGATCCTACGTAGGATTTCAGGCGATCAAATACAGGTCAGCAGCGAGCCAATCAGCCTCGAGCCCGGCATGGAAGTTACCCTACGAGCAGGAGCTCTGGCCGGCCTCAAAGGAAGAATAGTTGCCCGAAAAGGCAAGCAGGTATTGCTCGTCGATTTCCATTATCTAGGTGCGACCCTAGCCCTGGACGTCGATCAGCATCAGCTGCAATTGACTTGAGCCCAAGCGCTCAAAATTGATGTAAAATATTGACAATCAATAATTTGTGTGTGCTTAAGGTGCGACACGAGGACGGCGAAGCCGTCTGAAGAATGTTTAGTTGTTGAGTTGCTTAGTTGTTTAGCTGAATGTAGGACGGTAATTGGGATTCAAGTTTACTGATTGGATGTGTTTAACTCCGCGAATAACTGCACAGATAATCGGATCGTATTAATCAAAATGGAAATTTTGTTGAGTTGCTTAGTTGTTTAGCTGAAAGTAGAACAGTAATTGAGATCCAAACTTGCTGACTAGATGAGTTCAACTAAGGGACTACACAACTAAGCAACTTGTGACTTGCTGATCTGATAATTATACAAGGAATTTAGCTTATTAGTAATCTCCTGTATTTGAGGTTTAAGAATTTGAAAATCAGCCTCACTTAGGAGTTTTAAATCTAATGACATGTAAAGTTGATTGTAGAGCTCGATCGTAGATCCATAGGATATTTGTGTGAATCGAGCCATGTCTTTTAAGGATTTTCTGGTAGTTCCTTCTGCAATATTTGAAGCAATGCTTATAGCGGATCTTCTTAATTGAGAAACTATCCCAAACCTTTCATCTACTGGAAATTTTCTAGTAATTGTATAAACATTGGCGACTAACTTTCTTGCCGATTGCCAGACATCGAGTTTTTCAAAATTGTATGTGAAGTCAAGGCTCATAGTCGTTAAATTTGTTTTGTTGCTGAAATGCTGTTAATAACTAAGCAGTTCTTAAAAGAGAGCGTCGAATTCGATAATTCAACAGTAAAGCACTAATAATTTAAAAAACAGTGATCACTTCTTCTTCGACTAAACAACTAAGCGACTAAACAACTAAGCAGTTCTTAAAAGAGAGCGTCGAATTCGATAATTCCACACCAAAGCACTAATAATTTAAAAAACAGTGATCACCTCTTCTTCGACTAAACAACTAAGCAACTCAACAACTAAGCAGTTCTTAAAAGAGAGCGTCGAATTCGATAATTGCACACCAAAGCACTAATAATTTTGAAAATATGTGATTGTCTCCTCTTCGACTAAACAACTAAGCGACTAAACGACTAAACAGATATCAAAAGAGAGCGTCGAATTCGATAATTCCACACCAAAGCGCTAATAATCTTGAAAATATGTGATTGTCTCCTCTTCGACTAAACAACTAAGCAGTTATTCAAAGAGAGCTCAGAATTCGATAATTCCACACTAAAGCACTAATAATTTAAAAAACAGTGATCACATCTTCTTCGACTAAACAACTAAGCAACTAAACAACTAAGCAGTTCTTAAAAGAGAGCGTTGAATTCGATAATTCCACACCAAAGCGCTAATAATCTTGAAAATATGTGATTGTCTCCTCTTCGACTAAACAACTAAGCAACTCAACAACTAAACATTTCTTATGCAGATGGTCGATCTCAAATCCCAATACCAAAAGCTCAAGCCCGAAATCGATGCGGCCGTGATCGAAGTATTGGACACCCAACAATATATCAATGGGGCGGCGGTGAAACGCTTTCAGGCGCATCTTGAGTCATACCTCGATGATGCTAAAGTGGTGCCCTGCGCCAATGGGACAGACGCATTGCAGATCGCGATGATGGCTTTGGGACTCAAGCCAGGTGATGAGGTATTGGTGCCCGCATTTACATATGTGGCGACGGCTGAGGTAATTGCCTTGCTGCAACTGGTGCCGGTGATGGTCGATGTTGATATCGATGATTTTACGATTCAAATTGAAGGACTTGAGGCTTATGTGACACCACGTACCAAGGCAATTGTTCCTGTTCATCTATTTGGTCAATGTGCCAATATGGAGGCAATCTTGAAATTTGGCAAGGACCATAACCTATTCGTAATTGAAGACAATGCCCAGGCAATCGGGGCAAAATATACATTCTCTGATGGGCGTGTCGAGCACGCCGGACTAATTGGAGATATTGGTAGCACATCTTTTTATCCTTCCAAGAATCTGGGAGCTTACGGCGATGCAGGAGCTTTGATGACACGAAATGAAGATCTTGCAGCGACCTGCTGGAAGGTCGCCAATCATGGCCAAGGCAAAAGATATTACCACGATATAGTAGGCGTCAATTCACGCCTCGACTCGATCCAAGCGGCAATATTGGATGTCAAGCTGAAATATTTGGATTCATTTTGCGAAGCAAGACAAATGGCGGCTGATTGGTATGATGCTGCTTTGCTGGGAATCAATGGCGTCATTTTGCCAAAGAGGGCAACTTATAGCACGCATGTATTCCATCAATATACGATGCGGATTGAAGGTGGCCGTCGCGATGCTTTGGGCGCTTATTTGCAGGAAAATGGCATTCCGCATATGATCTATTATCCGGTTCCTTTGTACAATCAAGGAGCATTTGAACAATATTGGGATGGCAAGAAATTGCCCGTGACTGAGCAACTTTGTGCTGAAGTGCTTTCTGTGCCCATGCACACAGAGTTGACAGTATATGATGTGGACAAGGTAGCAAGCGCTATTCGCCAATTTATGAATAGCTGATATCAATATGGAAAATGAAAATTCATTTGATGGCGTATTTATACACGAATCGGCAGTGGTCGATTCGCCAGTGCAAATAGGTGCAGGAACGAAAATTTGGCATTTTTGCCATATTTCAGCCGATGTGGTATTAGGCGTAAATTGCAGTATTGGACAAAATGTATTTATTGCTCCAGGTGTGCATCTTGGCAATCAGGTAAAGGTCCAAAATAATGTCTCCATATATGAAGGAGTCATCTGCGAAGATGATGTGTTCCTGGGTCCTTCGATGGTCTTTACAAATGTCATCAACCCGCGGGCAGCCATCAATCGAAAATCGGAATTTCGTACGACAATCGTTCGTAAAGGAGCGACAATCGGCGCTAATGCAACGATCCTCTGTGGTATTGAAATTGGAACATACGCCATGATAGGCGCGGGAGCTGTCGTCACCAAATCTGTTCCTCCCTATGCATTAATGGTTGGAAATCCTGCCGTTCAAATCGGCGAGGTAGATGAAGCGGGCAATCGAATTGAAACAAGTAAATAAAACAATGAAAATCATTTTGCCAAAATTTGCCATTTTACTAATCGCCTTTTCTTCCCTTGTAAGCTTGGGAAATTTGTCTGCGCAAGAGTCAATTGATGGCAGGCCAAATGGTGTATATACCTTTCTCCGTGTATATCCGTATACATTGAGCGCTATGGTCGGGCTCAATTACGAACGACAGGTATATGCGTGGTCTAAAGGCAAAATCCTCGCTCGAATTGGAGGAGCTTATGCCGGTGGATTTGAGTACCGTGGAGGGGCATATCTTGGAGATCTGCTTGCTGCATTTGGCCAGAATCGTTCAAAATTTGGCGTAGGCATTGGCTATCTCGGTTTCATACACAATACTGATGGGCTTTTTGAAGCACCATTATTTTACTCATTTACCTTCGACAAAGGTTTTAGTTTTTCATTTGAATTGGACCCGGCAATTTACCGGGATACCGATCCATTTGATCCTACACGCATTGAATTCCAGATAGGATTGCAATTTCAGGTGGGTTATTGTTTTTGATTTATTACAATTCGTAAATTCTCGCAGCATTTCTACATTTAGCTTATTAGGAGCGGCAGGTTATATTGCACCCAGGCATTTTCAGGCGATTCGCGACACGGGCAACACGCTCGTTGCCGCAATTGACCCCAGTGACTCTGTTGGCATTTTGGACAAATATTTTCCTGAAGCCACATTTTTTAAGGACACCGCGTCTTGGGAACAATTCATGCGCGAAAGCAAGCAAAGAGGCAATCCAATTGATTGGATTACGATTTGTTCGCCAAATTATTTGCACGACCAACATGTTCGTTTTGGATTGCAATATGGTGCTGATGTAGTCTGCGAAAAGCCATTGGTCCTCAACCTCTCAAATGCCGAATCCCTGCTCAAAACAGAGGAAGAAACTGGCAAGAAGGTGTACACTATTTTGCAACTCAGATTGCTGAAATCAATTCAGGATTTGCGAAGCAAAATTCTCGCAACCAGCGATAAAAAGTACATCGTTCAACTCGAATATATAACCCCTAGAGGCCCTTGGTATCAAGTTAGTTGGAAAGGAAATCCCGAATTATCAGGAGGAATTGCAACCAATATTGGCATTCATTTCTTTGATTTATTGCTTTGGTTATTCGGCCCACTGCAATCATTGAATGCAGGACTCCAAGATGCACATCGCTCGCAAGGGCATATGGAACTGCAACGCGCCTCCGTTACTTGGAATCTTAGCATCAACCCCTCAGATCTTCCTACCGGACATGTAGGCGCTTTCCGCCAATTAAGCGTTGATGGCGAATTGATCGACCTGAGCGCAGAATTTGAATCGCTGCATACGCTTTGCTATTCGGAGATACTAGCTGGGAGGGGATTTGGGATAGGGGATGTGATTCCGTCGATAGCGCTTGTTTCTGAACTCAGAAAAAAGTAGAGGTGCGATTCGGAGTCAGAAACAAGAAGTTTGCGGCTAAAATGAAGAGTTTTTAGAGTTTTAACAGTTTTAATAGTTTCAACAGTAGCATACTAACTATTTGAACTTTAGACCTTTATGATCTAAGGATTTCAAATGTTGCATTAGATGGTAACAGCCTGATGAGATTTTTCCAAGTTTTTCAAATAGGTTGGACTTAGTATTTTCACAAAAATTCAATATAATTTTTGCTCTGAAAATTTGAGATTTGAGTTCAGCGCATGAAGCCCTTGAGATGCTTAAAAATTGGATGAATTCTCTATTTCCGTTGCGGTCGAACCCTTCTGCTATGTTATCCATTATCGAACCACTAGACGATTTCATTTGCTTACTCAGCGCAAACTCTTTTAAACCATCAAGTTCTCTAGCTAAGCACTGGATTTCTTTGAAAACTTCAAGCGATTCTTGCCAAATGTAAAGATCCTCAAAACGTATTATTCTGCCCATAATATTTCTTTTTATAAGAGAGGGCATTTCCTTCAAATTCCATAAGTAAGGCCTTTCAAACTTTCCAAACCTTTCAAACTCTTCAAACCTTCCCAATCAAAATACTAACTTTCTTCTCTTCCTCCCCCTCCCCCTCTACGAAACCTCTGGGTGATTTGCTCCGCTCCGACATGCACGCCCATTGGCTGCCCGGCATCGATGACGGATCGCCAGATATGGAGAGCAGCTTGGAGATGATAAGGGGTTTTAAGAAACTTGGCTACGAAAAACTGATAGCCAGCCCACATGTGATGACGGATTTTTATCCGAATACGAGCCAAGAGATTATGACGAAATTGGAAGAGGTAAAATCGGCGGTGAGAGAGGCTGAAATCGAGATTGAACTCGGTGCGGCGGCGGAATATTTGATGGATGAGACATTCGAGAAGCGGATAGAAGATGAGCCATTGCTGACCTTTGGTGATCGACATGTGTTGGTCGAAATGTCATTTTATCAGCCATATCCACGATGGAGAGAGGTTATTTTTGCGATGCAATTGCATGGTTATCGCCCTGTTTTGGCACATCCAGAGCGTTATCCTTATTGGGATTTGAAAGAATTCCTGCAGATTCGTGAAGTAGGCGCTGTGTTACAGTTAAATTTGCTCTCATTGTGCGGCTACTACGGCAAGGTTTGCCGCGACAAGGCCAACAAATTGCTGCAATTGGATTTGGAATATTTCCTTGGTTCTGATATGCATCATATGCGTCATTTTGACAAATTGGAAAGCCAATGGAGGGAATTGGGAAAGACATTAAACAATAAAAAGATGCTGAATCATGCACTTTAGATATACATACATTTTGTGCTTATTGTCATTGATCACTTTGCTGCCCGGTTGCGTCAAGTATCGTGACCTTAGGGCCTTCAACGAAGGGCCTGCATTTGATTCAGTAGCGATCAAAGCTGTCGGAGAATACAGATTGCAAACTGACGACATCCTTAGCATTTTGATACAAAGCAGCGATATGCTTGCGGCGGAGCCATTCAATTTACGTTCTGGTGATGCCAATTCTTTTTCAAATTCAGCGGCTATGTCCAATCCGGGATATAGCACGCAGGTTAATTCAGGAACATTGCCGGCCCAAGGATATACAGTCGATGCAAAAGGCATGATCCAAATGCCTCAACTGGGATCCATAGTTGTACAAGGACTTACACTTGAAGAGCTTAAGAAGGCAGTTGAAAAGGCCTTGCAGCCATTTCTAAAAGAGTCGCTGGTCACTATAAGATTGCTTAATTACAGAGTGACCATTTTAGGAGAAGTAACTCGTCCGGGAACCATTTCATTTCCACGTACTAAGGTTTCACTATTAGAGGCACTAGGCATGGCTGGCGACTTGACGCATTATGCGATGCGCGATAGCATCATGATCATAAGGGAATTGAATGGAGTCAGATCGACTTCATATGTGGATTTGCACAATAGAGATTTCGTAGCATCTCCCAATTACTATATACAGCAAAATGACCTCGTATATATTCCACCAACAAAGGATAAGCGAGGGGCAGTTCCGGACAATTTGACCAGAAACGCTCCATGGATTATTTCCGCGATTTCTACAGTTGCACTTGTATTGGCACTATTTCTCAAATAAATTAATTCCCATTGAATAATTCAAATAACCTGCCCAATTTCAATCAGGCAAATGCTGATCAGGATAGCCTAAGTCTGCCGCAAATCATCCAGATTGTCAGGAGAAACTGGGCAATTTTTGCAATTTGTATATTCCTTTCCGGCTTCTTTGCATACCTGTTTTTGCGATACGCTCGTCCCGTGTACATGAGCAAGGCTTCGGTCTTGATCAAGACCAGCCAGGGCGCTGAATCCAATATTCAGGAATCTATCGTCAAGGAAATCGGTCTCGGAGGAAGCAACAAAATGCTTGAAAACGAGGTGCAAATCTTTAAGTCTCGCACTTTGATGGAGCATGCTGTGCGTAGCCTTGGTATGGAGGTTAGTATGGAATCTGAGGGAAGAGTCAAAAACTCGCAGTTTTTCAATTTGAGCTCTCCTGTCCAAATCGATACTTATAGTATCAGTCCTAAAGCATTGCCAGCAAATTTTAGATTAGAAATTAAGGATTCATCCAATTTCACTTTGTCCAATGATACTAAGTCAGTTGAGGGCAAATTCGGTCAATTAACACGGATTGACAGTTTTTCATTTGTTGCAAATTATGTCAATCCAATTGAGGAAATGCCATTTACCATTTTGCTACATTTCAACACCGTCAATGTTATTGCTGAGAGACTGAGTAATAAGCTCAAAGTTGTTTCAGATATTGAAAAGGGAAATGTCCTTGAACTAGGGCTAGAAGATGAAGTGCCTAGCAGGGCAAATGCCTTGTTAGATTCATTGATTACATTTTACAATAAATTGGGAATCGAAGAGAGCAACCAAGTTGCCTTAAATACCATTGACTTTATTGATGATAGGCTCCAATATATTAGTGGTGAATTAACCGATGTTGAAGGGGGACTGCAGAGTTTCAAAGAGAAAA
>JBDSUZ010000078.1:0-4575 GCA_039927395.1 Saprospiraceae bacterium
ACATTTGACCTCAGCAATTACATCGCTCCTCATATTCAGTACCGCACTTGGTTTGCCAATGGTGGTGGAAATTCAAATCCCAACGACACACTGACTGTTTGGATCACCAATGGTACCGAAACTGTGTTGATTGAAAAAATCAACAATCCTAAAGGGATCTGGAGAGCTGCCAATGATTTGGAAGTAAGCGCCATCTTAGAGCCCACAGCGTCGATGCAATTGGTATTTAGCACTACGGATTTGTCCAGCTCAGGCCACGTATTAGAAGCAGGTGTCGACGAGTTTCTCGTTACTGGCGATTTCATTTCCAAGACTAATAATACCATCGCTTTCAGCAAATTCACCGCAAATCCAAATCCATTTACCAATTCGATTTTGATTTCAGCCGAAGGCTTGCAAGGCGCACAATATACTGTCAGCAATGTATTTGGTCAGATCCTCGAGTCAGGCAATTGCACAAAAAATGCATCTCAAATGGAGCTTGGTAAGACTTGGGTTCCCGGAGTTTATTTCATCAAATTGACTGATAACAAAGCAGGTAAATTGAGCACAATGCAGTTGATCAAACAGTAGTTTGAATCTACACTTGAAGTATAAAAAAAGGCAATTGCAATTCATTTCGCAATTGCCTTTTTCTTTTATAGGCCCGTAAAATAATCATAGCCTTTCTCATACCAATAATCCGGCGGCCGCTGATCGCTAAATGTCATCGTGCCGATGCGCTTTAGATGCTTGACTCCATATTTGACCGGAATGATAAGTCTTAGTGGAAAGCCCTGATTCAATGGCAATGGCTTCTCATTAACTTCGTAACAAAGGATGGTCTGAGGATGCATCATACTCTTCATGTCAATTCCGACATAATATTCCTTATCAGGAGTCACTAATCCAACGTACTCACGTTTGGCGAGTTCTTCTAAGTGAAAATGCTTAATGAAATCACTGAATCTCACGCCTCCCCAATGCGATATCTGGCTCCAACCTTCAATGCATTTGAAATTAAATGCAAAATCAATTTTGGGGAGCTCCTTAAGCTGATCAATTGTTAGAAACAGGGTATCACCGGGTCCTTTCACCACCTTCAGTCGCCATTCGTTGCTGTCCAATGGCGATTTGATGCCGTAATAACCGTTGACGCGAACTTTCTTAGCAGCCTGCTCTTTGGGATAGACTGGCGTCAATTGTTTATCCAATGTTTTGCCAAATAGGGCTTCATTTTTGTCTAAAACAGTTCTTAGTGGTTGAGCTGCTCCCGAAGCTTTTGGCGAGTCTTTGATCCAAAACCAAGCAAGCACCACAGCAGCAAGGAAAAGGCAAAAGCACAATATGGAAACAATTGTCTTGCGTCGGATTGTACCATTATCCACGAGTTCCGGATTATTTTCTTTCATTCTGACGGGTTTTCATCCGATATATCAATTGCGATTTCATCAGTTTCAGGGATAGGTATTGGAGCAGGTATTTTGGCATGCCTAAATATTTCAAATCCACGGATCATCCCGAGAAAATTGTTCCATCCCGCCAATATCACCTGAATTACATGAACAAGAAAAAATAGGCAAAATAGAATGGTCAAAATAAAATGCTCTGCCCTAGCCCATTCGTATCCACCACAGATCCAGGTGAATACACTCAATTGCACTGGTTTGTATATAGCCAGACCAGTAATCAAAGAACCAATTCCCATCACGATGACGCCAGTATATGCGATCCGCTGCGCAGCGTTGTATTTCAACTGAGGAGGTTTGACTTTGCTGAGATGCATGTCATAAAGAACGACCTGAAATGCTTCCTTCCAAGACGATTTATTGGGAAATAGGAGCTTCCATTGCTTTGAAAAAATAAGAAAAAGGCAATAGAGTATTCCGTTGATCGTGAAGATCCACATCATAGTAAAGTGGTAGGACATTCCTTCTGCCAACCTCCTTTTGAGGAGGAGCGTATCATACCATGAGGGAGGAAAGAACTTGAACAAAGTGAAAGAGCCCCATCCAATACGATAAACGTCATTTGCCCAATAGATCAAAAATCCACTCCAAACCATCAGGCCAATTATTGGAAAATTGATCCAATGAAACCAACGAATGGCCAGCGGATGCTTGAACTCAATTTGGCGAAATGATTTCATAAAGGTCTCAACTTACTAGCAAGTTAGGTACTTAGTCGGGAAAATTCAGTGATTAATTGGAATTAGGTGCGTCGACACTTCAAGCAGCATTTACTATTTGCTTGCGTCCCTCGTGTAGTTGACATCTCCCATCTTGACACCAATCAATTGATAAGTCGGCAGATCGTGATTTACTTCAGGAATATCGATCTGAGAAGGCGAAAACAGCCAACTGGTTACAGTGCCTAAATTACTACTCTTGCCAAGTATAAGCTTTTGGATCGCTATGATATCAGCACTGGATATGGTGGAAGTCGCATTGACATCTGCTGCCATCTTTTTGTACTGATCTGTAAGTGGGGCCTTGTTGAGAATATGCTTTTGAATGACTACAATGTCGGCAGCACTTACACCATTTTTTGGAAATGTTTGCCGCTCCGGAGTTATTACAAATGGCACACCCGCAGGTACTTGGTCAAAACGATACACACCTTCACCTTCATAGGTTACCGTGATAGGAGGAGAGGAGTAATTTGCAAAAAGCCCGGTCACAGGCAATGTATCTGGAGTCATGATGCGCAGTTTGATACTTGCAAACTGGTTGATCAGGGGATTTTCGATCCCATCCAATGTTATCTGACCGCTTTGTTCGGGATCGAGCCAATCTTTTAGCCTTGCATCTGAAGTTGGTTGAAGATCCCATGATTCTGCAAGTATGCCAAATAGTTGTCTGTTGACCTTAGCACAGCTGTTATTGCCGCCGTGAAGCTGTCCGATAATTCTATTGTTTTGATCCAACAATCCACAACCAGATGAACCAGCCTGCATCATTCCTATGTCTGATTTGATTAGATAGTGCGTTTTGGCAGGTGTCACCACATTGTCATTCCAATTGACAACAGTATTGTAAATGATTGTGGAGTCAAAATCAATGGCTATCTTCTTGATATCGCCTGAAGC
The DNA here is from genome assembly GCA_039927395.1 of Saprospiraceae bacterium. Lineage (GTDB taxonomy): Bacteria > Bacteroidota > Bacteroidia > Chitinophagales > Saprospiraceae > JBDSUZ01. The sequence continues at coordinate 3,068 of JBDSUZ010000078.1, forward strand.
ATGGCTATAGAATGAACTCGAATTAGCATTGAATTCTTTGGCATTGTTCCAGCCTGCAAAATGAACATTGTAATCAACTGGGATCGACTTATTCAGCTCAAGCAAGAGGAAATCCGTTCCCTCTGCTCCTGCTTTCTTAGTGCAGCCCAGAGCTGATTGATAGGCAGGTTCCACTGCAGGATTGGCACAAGTCGCTGACTCGTAATTGAAGTCAAATCTCCAGAGATTGTATTTCGGCGTGAAGCCTGCTTCGCAGTGAAATGCTGAAAGCACATATGGCTTACCATCATTACTCGTATTATTCATTACCGTGCCACTGCAATACAACAAGCCCTCCTCCATCACCAACAATATGCGGCAAGCTGAACGTCTCTCCTTCAGATGACTCTCAGATTCAGGACAAGCAGCATTGACCATGCAGTCCCATGCAGTATTGAAGCCTGTATCTCTTGAATTTGGATTTGCATTACTTGGGTTGGACGGATCATAGGCGTTACGATATCCCAAATAAGCCAGTTGGCAAGTCAATTTACCTTGACCCTTTACCGAGGCCGGCTCGTAGTATTCAAGCCAAGCTTCATCTCCGCGTATCGCTCCAGTAAAGAAGCTACCATCAGCAACATTGCTTATATGAGTATAGGCACCAATTACTTGTTTCTTGTCCCCACTGCCATACATATGGAGGGTAGCGCCTATCGGCAAATAAAACTGTGACCACGCAAGCGAAATGCCTTTTGATTGAGCAGCATTGATTTTCTGCAACCAAATTCTCCCGCCGTCTTCAGCGGCAATCCATTGTCCAGTCTTGCTTAGGTCGATAAATGTACTTACTGGCACTGCAAATCTGAGCCCATCCCCTCTCCTCGCATCTTCCTGATTGATCGCTGCCAGATTAGGCATTGATAACGTAATGATTCCTTTTGGAGATTCCAAAATCTCAGGATGTCGCTGACTATATGCAGGAACGTTAAATGTACGTTGCGCACATAATTGGCCGAGACCGAGTCCGAACAGAAGAAATAGAAGGTAAAATGCGCGATTCGGCATATATTATGAAATTAGCGAATGGGTTCTCAAAAATACTATTTTGAGCGAGAACAAACATAAAAATTTATTATAAGTTATATCAATAATATATATTTAACTGATCTATTAAGATATATGTATAAACATGCTGCACATTTTTGCATGAATATACCACTGAATGAAGAAATGCTCTATTAAGAGTTCATTCTAAATTAAGGGACATGTAACAATTTGCAATAGAAAACAAGATCGTGAAATGGACAAAAAACAGCGCAAAACAGCAAGCCGCCTCGAGGCTATTTTAATGCCTGAGCTCCTGCAAATACGATAAAAAATGTGGAAAAAAGTAGGGGGGAAAATACAAAGCAGCCCATAGGGGAGTCGAACCCCTCTTTCAAGAATGAAAATCTTACGTCCTAACCGATAGACGAATGGGCCAATGATGTCAAATATTATAGCTTTTCTCTAAAAGCAGGGCAAAG
>JBDSUZ010000079.1:0-2827 GCA_039927395.1 Saprospiraceae bacterium
CAGATTTAAAGGGGCATCGAACCCCTTCAAATCTGTGCAAACAAGACCGCGAAATCACAATCTATTCTCAACAAAGATTATGGGTTGGGTAAATAAAAACGGTCAACTTCCCTTAGGCATTGACAACAGCCCACACCCAACCCAACACCCAACACCCAACACCTTTTTATCCTTCCTCAATCAAAATCACCTCCGATTCATCTTTCATCTCGATGTAGAGGGTTTCGATGCTTTTGTCCAATGCAGGATGCACAAATTCCGCTGCAATTTCCATCATCGGTACCAGAACAAAACTCCTTTCCGGAATATGTGGATGCGGAATCGTCAATCGATCCGTCTGATAAAGCAAATCGCCATAAAAGAGGATATCTATGTCAATTTCTCGGGGACCCATAGGCTGATTTCGCTGTCTTCCCATGTTTTGTTCTATCTCGAGGATCTTATCAAGTAGAGGTTCAGGCGCAAATTCTGTTGATATACGAATTACCTGGTTGATAAATGAAGCTTGCTCCTTGAATCCCCAGGGTTCAGTTTCATAATAGGAAGATTCCTCTAGGATTTCACCTATTTCTTGACTGATATATGCTTTTGCCTCTTTCAGTTGAAGCATCGAGTTGCCCAGATTTGAGCCAAGCAACAGGTAAATATTTTGATCCATGGGCCGAATATCTATGATTAGATGGTATTTGTCGATTTTCCCCAAACAAAAAATGAAAAAAACGATCATTTGTAGACAAAAAGCGAATAAGGTTTTATAATTTTGCGCTTACGTGAAATTTCCTTTTCCTCAAACAAATTTTTTTAGAATGAAAAAAACCCTACTACTCGCTTTCATATTCCTATCACTAGGATTTGTGTCGACTGCGCAGGAGATTATCTTCAGCGAAGACTTCGAAGGCGGTGCTTTGCCAGTTGGCTGGTCAATAGTCACTAAAGCTACAGATGGTGGATACGTTATCGGCACTACTGCTGATATCAGTTCACAATCCTTTGTTATACCTGATCACGGCAAATTTGCTGGAACAAATGACGACAAATGCAATTGCAATAAGTCTGATGATCAGTTGAAAACAGGTGTGATGGATCTTTCTACTTACACTACTTTGTTTCTTCAATTTGACTCATACTACCTGAAAAGCGCATATCAAGGTGTCAGCGAATCATTGTTCCTTGACCTCAGTACTGATGGTGGAGTTACATGGACTGCTATGCCTTTGAATACAGCTTTTGGCAACAAATGGGTAGAAGCAAACCAAGTTGACGTTTCTGCTATCGCTGGATCTCCAACAGCTATGATTAGATTCCGTTACAATGACGGTGGTGGATGGTTATATGGTGCAGGTTTTGACAATATATCATTATATCAGCCTGCTGATTATGACATCAAGATGCTTGCAATTAGCCCAACTAACAAAGACAAATGCTTCTTTGGAGCTGAAGAGACAGTAAAAATTACGATCAAGAATATTGGTCTATATGCAGCTAGTGGTTTCGATATCAAATACACGCTTTATCTGCCTGATGGATCAGAAGTGGAAGTAATCGAGCCAGTATTTGATGTTGTAGAGCCTAATCAAACGATCACCCTTACTTTTGACACTAAGGCTGATATGTCAGCAGCAGGTGCATATAGCATCGTGGCTGAAGTGATATATGGTGATGACTGGGTTCCTGAAAACAACGTGCTTCAAGTTGATATGGAATTCACTTCTGGTGAAGTCAAATTGACTGGTACTGGTTCAAATTATGGCGACCAATTGTGGAAACTATATACTATCGCTGGTGACTTAGTTGCTACTGGTGGTGACTGGGCCAAAAACTTACCTTTCAGTGAGGTAGCTTGCGTGTCTGACGCAGTATGTTATTACATGACATACGAAGCCGCTAGTGGTAGTGGCGCTACAGCTGCTAATCCAAATTTCAAAATTACTTACAACGGCAATGTTATATTCATTCCAGACGCAATCGTTGACCCTGGATATGTTGTGCCGATTCACCGTGATTTCAAAATATTTGCAATTGGTAGCGCTTGCCCTGCGATAAATGCTGCGCTTAGCAATGTATTTATACCTGCTATCATCAAATTGAATTCTCCTCAACAGATAGAGGGTACAGTGACTAACCAAGGCAGAGATACACTGCATTCATTTGACGTCACTTATACAATTGATGGCGGCGTTCCAAAAGTACAAACTTTCAATGTGGACCTTGCTCCAAGTAGAAGTTTGACATTTACTCATGATTCAGCTGTAGTAATTACATCTGGGTTCACTAAGCGCGACCTTTTGGTCGAAGTTGATAACTTCAACGGTGGCGAGCCAGATGCAGATTTGAGTGACAACTCAGCATCATTAAAATTTGATGTAGTTGAAGAATTGGCTGATAAACGCGTAGTATTTGAAGAAGCAACTGGTACTTGGTGTCAATGGTGCCCTCGTGGTGCTGTTTACCTTGAAAAAGTAACTTCAGAAAATCCTGAATCCGCAATAGGAATCGCAATCCACAACGGTGACCCAATGACGGTTACTGCTTGGGACGCAATGATGGGCCAATATATTGGCGGATATCCAAGCGGATTGGCGGATCGTCGTTTGAACAATATCGATCCTCTGGAATTCCCTGATGCACTTCCAAGAATTTTGAAATACTATCCTGCAATTGCAAGTGTTGAAACGAATGCTACTTTTGATCAAGCAACGCGTGAACTTAATATTCAAGTATCTGCCAACATGATCATTGACAACACAGGCGAATATCGCTTGAATGCTTTCATAGTTGAAGACGGATTGAAAGGAACTACTTCAGGTTGGGCACAGGTGAACGCCTA
>JBDSUZ010000080.1:0-3589 GCA_039927395.1 Saprospiraceae bacterium
CATCTTCGAATGCTTCAGCGTGAAGGACTCTTGAAAGACGTTCAGATCCAGTAGAAATGGCGGATGCCGCCTCTCCTGTTCTGATTGACATTGCAGCGTACTTGAGCGCGTGCATACCTGAACAGCAAACACCAGATGGAGATACCACTTCGACAGCTCCCATCTCTGGTAACCAGCCATGCACCATTACTGCATGCGAAGGCATTAGTTGATCAGGAGAGGACGTGCCACAGGTGAGCAGGTCGACCGAATTGATCGGTATACCAGCGTTATTCATTAGATTGCGAATTGCCAGTGCAGTCATCTCGGCGTTAGTGTGCGTCGCGCGACCATGACGATCTAAAGCGTAAAATCTCTGCACAATGCCATTATTTCTCAACACAATTCGCCTCGATTTCGAAGGCATTTCATTGATGAAACCGAGATACGCCTCCATTTCCTCATTGTCGATGGGGTCATTTGGAAGAAAATGCCCGGTCTGGGTTATATATACTGGCCTCAATGACATTGTGAGTAGTTGAAATTATAGTTGCTGAAAATAGCTTTTTTTCCTTTGAATAGCTTTACCCAAAAACGGTTGAAAAAGTAAACCGTTGATTAACAATATTATAGGTGCGACAATGAATAGAGCAAATAGAAGATAGTATTTATATACAATTAACCACGCTCGGCGATTCTTTTGCTTTACGATGAACTTGGCCCAAATATTAAATAGCTTACCGGCTCTCTGCTCGATGAACATCAATGATGTGTTGACATCGACTCCTCCTGCCTCAATAAAGGCGTTCTGCAAATCATTTAGTCGGTTATCACTTAGATGCTCAGCACAAATTTCTCCAAATTTCTCACAATTTTCAATATCTGCATCAGAAACGCCTGGGTAGGGAAATAGATTGAGATACTTTTCCTTTTTGCCACTCATCATCCAATATAGAATAGTGATGACTGATATAAGGTTGTGATGCCGATCTACGAGAGCAATATTTCCACGCAGATTAGCTCCAGCTTCTTTAAGTCTCAGCTTTACTTTTTCCTGGGCATTTAGCCACATATTGCGTGCGCCAATCAAAGTCACTACCGGAGTATCTGCAACTACTTGCTGGAAAGCTGGATCTTGTAGAAGTGAATGAATCGGTATACTAGGTGAGAGAAACCAAGGCTGATATGATATGACAATCAGGTCGTATTTGAAATCAGGCCATTTATTTGCCTCCAAAGGTCTAGGAACGCTTAGGACACTTTCGGGCATTGCATCAAAAAAACTATCTGAGGTCCATGGAAATGGAAAAGGTGACAGTGGCTTTACTTCACATATAGTCAAATCCCAATCCCTTTGTTTAAATGGGGCAGTGAACTGTTCCAGGATTTGTCTTGACTGCCCGGACTGTGAGTAATAGAACGCCAATACTTTCTTTGCCATAGAATTTAGCCTTCCTGAAAGTAGGAAGTTTTTAGAATTTTGGATTGTGTGCAATAGTTCAGAATGGCCTGAATTGTTGCCGACGGCAAATTTTTGTAATGGCTGCGAAGATAGTCTTTATCTTTTTCCAAATCATCTTTGTATCCAAGGATGGCGGGTGCTTGTTCCTGTATTATCAAGCGCAAAAAGCGGAATTCAGCATTCTCGACATCATCTTTTATTTCCGCCTCTAGCTTTCGATTTCCAAGCTTGAAAAGCTTTAGCCGATCGATGGGCAATTTGAGCAATCCCGCCTTTCTCATTTCAAGGGCCCCCGTAAAAGCCTGAGAGGGGGAGCCCTTTATTTTGGCCAAGGAAGCGAGTTGAGCACTTATAGCTGAAACATTATTACCAGACAAAGCAACATAGATCTTGGCTCTTTCAATTTGTGATTGTGCCGACATTATGTTAAGGCCTAAAAGGCCAAAAGCAAAAACTAAGGCTATCCTCCGCATATATGTTGTTTATTCAAGTTGATACTCTTCAACATTATAACACATTAGCTATTGAAATGATTTCAGCAAAAACACCCGCGGCAGTTACTTCCGCACCAGCACCTGGACCTCTAATTACCAAGGGCCGCTCTTGGTAGCGCTCAGTCGTAAATACGATCATATTGTCGCTTCCGCTCAGCCCATAGAATGGATGGCTAGCAGCAACAGCCTCAAGAGCAAGGCTTGCATGTTGAGGCGTTACCTTGCCAACAATTCGAATGATTTTATTTTGTTCTGCAGCCCCTGTTCGCAACTTGTCCATTGTCTCATTCATTTGGACTAATGATTGCATGAACTCCTCGACGCTTTGAGAGTGAAGGCACTCTTTAGATAAGAAGGGCTTCATATCAACATTAGCGAGCTCGGCCTTCCATCCCGCTTCGCGAGCAAGAATTACTAACTTTCTACAAAAGTCTTTTCCAAAAAGATCATCACGAGGATCTGGCTCCGTCAGTCCGGCATCTCTAGCGGCTTGGACTGCGTCTGAGAAGGTGCCCCCCTGCTGGAATTGATTGAAAATGTAGGAAAGAGAACCAGAGAGCACGCCCTCGATCTGCAGTATCTGATCACCGCTTTGCAAAAGATCGTTGAGCGTATTGATCACCGGCAATCCGGCACCAACATTTGTCTCAAAGGCAAATCTGACACCTTGCAATTGAGCTATTTGCTTAAGTTCTCTGTATGTGCTGGCCGGTCCCGAAGCGACTAATTTATTAGGTGTCGAAATCGAAATATTAGAGAGCAAACAATCTCGGTAAAGTGACGAAAAATCCGAATTTGGCGTGCAGTCCACAAATATGCAATTGCGCAGATTTGCCGATTTCATATGATCTACAAAATGCTTTGCATCTGCTTTTTCGGCACTATGGTCCAATGCAAGCTGCCAATCTTCAATATCAATTCCCTTAAGGTCAAATTGCATCTTGCGACTATTGGATAGGCCCACTACTCGCAACTCTAATTGACGGTTTTGGAGCAAGTGAAATTTTTGTTTCTTAATCTGACGTAAAAGGGTGCTACCAATCAGTCCTGTTCCGGCTAGAAATAGATGTATGACCTGATGACCAGATAGGAAAAAACCCTCGTGTAGGGCATTGAGCGCTTTATTAGAGTCCTTTGCTGGAATAAGGGCCGTAAGTGTTTGATTACCTCCCCCTTTGGCCATGCTGATGACATTTATGCCGTTTCTGCCCAGAATTTCAAACATTTTGCCAAAAACACCTGGGGAATTGGCCATTTCGTCGCCAGTAATTGAGACCAAGGACAAATCGTCTCTATATCTAAATTCTTTTTTTCCAATCCCTGGTCCGCTTTCGAGCACTTTCAGTTGCGACTTGACCAAACCGTGTTTTTCGAATACAAAAGAGGATGTTTCCAATCCCTGAAGCTGAAATTGAAGCACTGGTTGCAACTCTGACTTGCTCAGTTCATTGAGCCATTCGCTAAGCTGCTGATCGCCGATTCCACTGATTTCGCATTGAACAACCTCAGGCCTCAAGGTGATTCCCTTGATCATTTTGCGCTGGTCGCGAAATGGTCCTTCACCGATCAAAGTACCTTGATGATCTGGATTGATTACATTTCGCAGCTTGATCGCAATGCCAGAATCGGCAGCAATTTGTATTGCATTGTGATG
>JBDSUZ010000081.1:0-6481 GCA_039927395.1 Saprospiraceae bacterium
GAGATTTCATTGCAGCCATTTTATTCTGCTACTTTCGGATATGCATGGTTGGATCATGGAGGAGTATTAATTCAAGCCAACCTGCGCGGTGGCGGTGAATTTGGACCAAAATGGCATCAAGACGGAATCCTCGAAAAGCGTCAAAATGTCTATGATGATTTATTCGCTATTTCGGAGCATGTGATTGCACAGAAGGTAAGTTCTCCTGCTCATTTGGGAGTGATGGGAGGTAGCAACGGAGGATTGCTAGTTGGCGTGGCATTTACTCAAAGACCTGATCTTTACAATGCGGTCGTTTGTCAGGTTCCTTTGTTGGATATGAAGCGTTACAATAAGCTGCTAGCTGGTGCTAGTTGGATGGGTGAATATGGCAATCCAGATGTAGCAGCAGACTGGGAATATATCAGCAAATATTCTCCTTATCAAAACTTAAAAGAAGGAATGAAATATCCTGAGGTGTTTTTCTATACTTCCACTAGAGATGACAGGGTTCATCCTGGCCATGCGCGTAAGATGGTGGCTAAGATGAACGACATGGGCTATAAGACTTATTACTTCGAAAACACCGAAGGTGGACATGCTGGTTCTTCAACCAATGAGCAGAGCGCTAGAATGAATGCTATGTTGTTTTCGTATTTGCAGATGAAATTGAAATAGAAAGTTGCATCCGGAATTGTCAAACCAAATTCTTGCTTGAAAATAGAGATGATTTCATATGCTCATTTTTGTGAAAATCGACTTTGCTACTTAACTGCAAATTTGACAAAAAAGCTGGCCTCTACCTTTATTTTCCTAAAGGCAAGATCTTCCTCAATGTCAACTTTATCTACGAACTGCACTCCATCAATGAAATAGGTAGTTCCAGCTGAGCTTTGGCCTCGCACATGTACATCAGAAATCTGCTTTGCGGCAAAGTTTTGCTCTTGTACGATTAACACCTTGCCTGTTTGTTCCCCAAGGGCACTGAGTAAATAGTCTGCTTTTTCCTTAGCGTCTTTCATCGCGGAAAGTCTTACGGCTTTCTTGATGCTATCAATGGCAGAGACTGCAACTTTGGAAATATAGGCATCGGCAATTGTTATTTCTTCAAGCTTTTGAAATACGAGACGCAAATTTGCCACATCGGCGACTTTTAACACGAATTCCTTTTTAGCCAAAATCTCTTTGGTATTCCAACCTATTTTTTCATAGTCGATTTTGGTATCTGAGAGCTTCAAATTGCTGATATCGATACCGAGCATCGTTAGATGAGCACGTAATTTGGATTCCTGGCTTTCGATACTTACCCGTTCTCCTTTGACATATTTTTCTCGGATTGCAAAGCTGATATAGATTTCATCAGGCATCACTTCGGTGGAAGCGTAGCCCGTAACATCGATAAATTGCTGATTGGATGGCATATTTCCGCTTTGTGCGGTAACATGGGTGGCAATTGCCATAGAGGCGATTAGTAGAGAGGATTTAATATAACACATTGTATTTCGTTTTTCCTAAAACGATTACAATTGCCCTTTCGTCCCTTGAACTAAGTGGAAACTTATTTGCGATATAGTAAATTTGGCTCAGATATTCTGTGTCAAGTCATTGGTCAATTGCTCATTGTCCGATTTTGACAAATTTACTATTTGCCATTTTCCCCATTGAAAATTCTACATTTATGAAGTAAATTCCTTCTGGCAGCTCATCAATCATAATGCGCTCTTTGTGCGTTCCGCTGTACATCAATTTCCCATTTACATCAAATATTTTCAGGAATTCAATTTCAGATCTTGATTCGATCTTTAATACTTGATTTGCAGGATTTGGATAAACAGTCAATTCTTCGTTTGCAGGCAATGAAGTCGAGTTTGAGGACAAGATGTTGCATTGACCCATAGTTGCCTCGCATAGTTGATACAGCACATCCAGATTTCCTTGCATGTGGAATAAACCAAAGTTCTCAAAGCCGACTCCTTCGATAATTTTTACGGCCCAAATTGGTGGATCGCCAATATAAGTGACAGCGCCAGTCGTATTTTGCACACTTCTATTCTTGTCGAAAAGGAATTCGCTAGTAATGCTGTCAATAATTCCGAATGTATTATGTCCTCCTAATGCCTCAATTTTACATGCGTCAAGCGTATCTCCTTGATCAAGTGAAAAGTCAAATAATAGGTATTCATCTTCAGCGCAATATTGGCCAGCGATTGGCCTGAAGTAAGTTTTTCTATCCGCTATTTCTTCTCTCACAAAGCCGATTAGTTCATTGCTAAATGTCTTGAAAGGAATATCGAATACAAAACATGGCATATTTCCCGGAGGGCAGGGGTGGGTGCCGCTCAATCCTTGCTTGATTACTTTTTTGTAAGAAATACTATTTACTGTGGTATCGCCTTTAAATTTTATCGAATATCCTGAAGCAATATTGTTTGATTCATTGCTATAGTAGGACTGATAGATCCAATATTTATTTTCTTCGACCATTGGAATGTACTGTGCCTGACTGACTGCGCAATTGAAGAGAAATATGATTCCTAAAATGGATTTTAAAATCTGCTGCATTATGATTGAATTAGTATCTATCAGTTTGAATGATGATGTACAAGTTGGCCCAATCCAAGATACGCAAAGGCGATCGAACAGGTTAGGTATTTGCTAGCCTTGACAAAAATAAAAAAGGCCCCAGAATATTTCTGAGGCCTACCGAACATTGTTGATTTAGATATTAGAATACAAAACCTAGTTTTGTAAAAAGAAATGCTCCGTTAGATCCCATTTGAACTGCATCGTACAGACCACCAGATTCCGTTTCAGGATCTTGCTCTGTTGGATACGTATTGAGGAGATTTGAAGCCCCAATGGTAAATCGAATATTCTTGCTCAAGTTGAGCGTAGCGCTTAGATCCAAAGTGATTTTTGAATCATAATTATCAGCTGCTCCCACATAATCCTCCAATTCTATTTTGTCGAAATAATTGAGACGTAAATTGGCGCCCCATCGTGACGCGCGATAGTCAAAGCTCAAGTTTACTCTTGAATTCGGAGCTGCGGCCAAGATGAATAATTTCTCGCGATTGCTGAGGTAGAAGTCTTCTTTACCTTGCAATGCCTCACTTGTATTAACCTTATCGATAGTAAGGTGATTAAAGTTGCCAGCAAGCACTACATTATATCTCGCGGCTGCCATTCTGCCACCGTATGACAAAATTAAGTCGACGCCATTAGTACTAGTATTGATCGCGTTGGAAAAGAAGCGAGCGGATCCGACATTGAGATTGCGCAGAACTTGACCGATCTCAGGATCGTCATTGTAGAAATCACTTGTTAATACAATCCTGTCCTTGATCTGGATATGATAGTAATCAAGACTTGCACTCAATCCACCCCAACTGCCAGTAAGTCCTGCTCCAAAATTGACTGATGTTTCTTCTTTTAGCTCTTCGATTCCAAGTGCTTTGGTGATTGGACTATTGTTCTTAGCAAGGAATTTGTCAACACCAACACCAGACACGTAATCTGTGTAAACTGAATTGAAATACAATTGAGCCAATGACGGAGCTCTGAAGCCGGTGCTCGCTGAAGCCCTGATGGCCAAGGCACGCGAAATTGCATATCGTGCTGATAATTTACCATTAATTGTGCTACCAAAATCTGAATAGTTTTCAAATCTTGCAGCCGCTCCTACGGTAAATGATTTTGTAAAATTGAATTCAGAATCGAAATATAGCCCAACATTATTGCGGCTTTCGTCCACTTCATTTTGCGGTCCAAATCCTGGGAATCCTTGCGCTCCTCCAGGACGATATGTGGTATCAATTCCAGTAAATATTCCGCCATCATCGAATGTCGAATCGGCCGCAAATACGATAGGGCCATATGTCTTCCAAGAAGCTTCCTCACCTGCAAATATCTTGTAGTTCTCGGTACGTTGCTCTACCCCAAATGCGATGTTGCTGCCTTGGAATAGATTTTCGTAGTATCTGCTGAAATCAATTGTTGTGACATTTTGCGATAGCTGAAATCCACCATCATCAAATGTAGTCGGACTCCTCTCTTCAAGGCTTGCATTCACGGTTTCCTTGCCAAAATAGTGCAATTTGTTCTTGCCATAGGTATGGTTAAAATCGACATTCCATTTGCCAATTGAGCTTCTGATACCTGCGCTCAAGCTTTGATCATCAATGTCAGTGGCAATTATTGGATTGAATCCGTTAGGAAATATGGCATCGACATTGCGAGCTTCTCCTGGTCCTCTGGTCCAGGCAAATGCATTGGTTTTGCGGCTGTTGATGCCACCGAAAGCATAAACGGCAGTGTTTGCCCCAACAGGCACCTGAGCATTGAAATAAGTTCCAAAATTTGTACCTTGTGCATCGCCAAATTCCTGGCGATATAGTGAAGGATCATTGCGCTTAGTGTGAGCCTTGTACCAATAGTCAGTTGTGATATTTACAAATCCTTTTTCAAAGATCTTGGTTCCAAAATTTCCATTTACCTGGTAGTTTTCGCCGTCAAAAGTCTCGCGATCTGGATTGTTTTTTGCCAGATTTGCTCCGACATTCACGCCAGCACTAAAGCTTTCTACATCATCTCTCAGCACGATATTGATTACGCCTGCAATTGCATCTGAGCCATATTGGGCAGAAGCGCCATCGCGCAGGATTTCGATCCTTTTGATGGCGGAAGCTGGTATCGAATTGAGGTCTGTTCCAGTATTTCCGCGACCGCGGGTGCCATAGATATTTACTAGACTCGACTGATGTCTTCTTTTGCCATTGATCAATACCAATGTCTGATCAGGACCTAGACCTCTGAGACTGGCTGGGTCGACATGGTCAGAGCCGTCAGCACCCGATTGTCGATTGGCATTGTATGACGGTGCTGCATATTGAAGCAATTGATTCATATCCAATTGGCCCTGCGCTGAAGTGACCTCGCGAATGTCGATCACATCAACTGGTACCATCGTATTTGTTACGGTACGGTTTTGTGACCTAGAGCCAAGTATCTCCACTCCATCGAGTGTGACGCCAGCTTGTAACACGACATCTAATGTCGAATTACCTTTAATTACTTGCTCTACCGTCCGGAATCCCATGTAGGAAAAGACCACGGTCGCATTTTCGCGTACAGCGATCGAATAATTACCGCCAAGATCACTTATGGCGTAATTAGTAGTGCCTCGTTCAGTGATATTTACGCCTGGCAGAGTGGCACCAGTCTCATCTTTAATATTGCCATTGACCTGAATCTGGCTGAAGCAAATGATGGAGCAAAAATTGAGTAATAAAAAAAGTAGAATACGTTGCATAAGTACTTTTTTGGGAGGTGGGGAAATGTGTCGAAATTCTGTTTAATGTAGAACTTTTTTGGCAAACTGCAACATTCTGCTTGCAGATTTTGCTATCTAAATTGAAATGTATCGCCTTTGAGAAAATGATTTGTTGGATTGTTTTAAACCTAAGCGTGCTATCTTGGGTTCTAAATCATAAATAAATACGATGACAAGACAAGCAGTAGCCAAATGGCAAGGATCAGGCAAAGAAGGAAATGGAACATTAAGCACTCAAAGTGGAGTTTTGGCCGAGGCTCAATATTCATATAAGACGAGATTTGAGGACGGTATTGGAACCAACCCTGAAGAGTTGATTGCAGCAGCGCACGCTGGCTGTTTTACAATGAAGATCTCATTTTTGCTAGGCGCAAAAGGCTTTGTCCCAACTAGTCTGGAGACTGATTGTGCCATAACGATTGAATCTGCGGGTATCACCACTTCGCATCTGAAATTGGCTGCTGTGGTCGATGGAATTTCGCAAGCTGATTTTGACGCAGTAGTTGAAGAAGCCAGAGCAAATTGCCATGTTTCCAAATTGCTAAATTTGGAAACTACGTTGGAGTCCACGCTAAATGCCTGAACAATTCATTAACCGATTTGATTCATTCAAAAATTGTTGAACTATGAAATGGCAAGGACGCAGAGAAAGTGATAATGTGGAAGATCGACGTGGTATATCCGGCGGCAAGATTGCTGTGGGTGGTGGTATCGTGGGAATCATTTTCCTGGTCATCCAGATGTTTATGGGCGGAGGAGATGCTGGTCAGTTGATACAACAAGTACAACAACAAGCACAAGGTTCTCAATCGACTGAAGAGCGTCCACTGACACCTGAAGAGGTAGAAATGGGCAAATTTATTCGTGTTATAGTGGCCGACAACGAAGATGTCTGGAACAAGATCTTTGGAGATGAAGGCCAACAATACCAAGAGCCTAAATTGATTTTGTTTAGCGGGTCCACAAGTTCTGCTTGTGGTGAAGCAAATACCGCTACTGGCCCCTTCTATTGTCCTGGAGATCAGACAGTATACCTTGACTTGGCGTTTTTTGACCTTTTGAAATCCAAGCTTGGAGGTTCAAATGGCGATTTCGCTATTGCCTATGTTATTGCGCACGAAGTTGGACATCATGTCCAACATTTGATGGGCACTGCCGACAAGGCACGAA
>JBDSUZ010000082.1:0-1977 GCA_039927395.1 Saprospiraceae bacterium
GAAGGATGCAATAATTGCCATAGCCAGATGATCCGACCGTTCAGACATGAGACCGAACGTTATGGTGAATATTCCAAGGCTGGAGAGTTCGTCTATGATCATCCGTTCATGTGGGGATCCAAGCGGACCGGTCCAGACTTACACAGAATCGGTGGAAAATACCCTGACAGCTGGCACTACAATCACATGGACGATCCCACTACTATGTCGCCAGGATCGATTATGCCTGCCTATTCCTGGCTCTTGACGGATGATCTTGATACATCTACGACCGTTGCAAAAATCAAGGCTATGCAAACATTTGGTGTTCCATATGACAAAGGTTTTGAGTTGGTAGCCAATGACAGTCTCAACGCACAGTCAATGAGAATAGCAGCTAATCTTAAGGAATCTGGAATCAAGACTCCCCATCAAAAGGAAATCATAGCAGTTATCGCTTATTTACAAAGGCTTGGAACTGACATAAAAGGGTCTAAGAATCCCAACTAAGCTACACAAATACTAAAGACATGAAATTCATAAACTATCTCGAGTCTATCAGTGGCATAGAAATTTATCCTTTGATTTCGCTCCTCATATTTTTCTTTTTTTTCGCAGCCCTACTAATAAGTGTATTTACTGCTGATAAAAAGGAAATCGATGAAATCAAAAATATTCCACTTGACAATGGTGAACATTAAACTGGAGAGTATGAAACATTTTCTTGCAAACAGTATTAGTAGATTAGCGGCCGTCACTTTTGTATTGCTTAATTCAGCAAACGCATTTGGTGCAGTTGCTAAAGAAGTTCCTGGAGGACCTTCCATATTTACCAATTTTTTGTTCGACTTACTCTTAGTTACAGTCCTTGTTCTATTACTAGTAATAATTAGTATGGGTAGGATCATCAGCGATCTGCTTGAAGCCGGTGTGAAAAAGATAAAATCAGGAAATACAATATTGAGTTTTCTTGCATTGATCTCATTTTCTTTAGTTGCAATGGATGCCAATGCGCAGACTGAAATAAGTAACGTTGCCGCAAGTTCATTTCTTGGTGTTCCAAATCAAATTGCTGGAATTGATGCGCGGATACTAATTGGATTAGTGTTTATTATCTGTGCGGAGTTGATTATCATTTTGGTGCTTACTCGTGCGGTCAACAGAATCATGTTGGGCTTAGGGTTTCAACCTGAACCCCTGATCAAAGAGTATAAGTCATGGTTCAATTGGTCGATGATCAACAGGAAATTGACAGATAGCGTGCCTGTAGAATCTGAGGAAAGCATATTGACTAATCATAATTACGATGGCATTCATGAATTGGATAATAATCTGCCGCCTTGGTGGAAATACGGCTTCTATTTGACGATTGCTTTTGCGATCTATTATATGCTTGATTACCATGTATTCAAAATATCACCGCTTCAACTGGATGAATACAAGACTGAACTGGTAAATGCTGAAATTGATAAGAAAGCACGCTTAAGTGAAAAGGCGGCAAACGTGGACGAATCTTCGGTAGTGCAATTAAAAGATGAGCTCTCCTTGACAAATGGTGAGGAGATATTTTTGGCAAATTGTGTGGCTTGTCACGGCAAATTTGGCGAAGGTGGTGTTGGTCCCAATTTTACAGATGAATATTGGATTCATGGCGGAGGGATCAAAGAATTGTTTGCAACAATCAAATATGGAGTTCCTGCTAAAGGGATGATCTCGTGGCAAAATCAATTGACTCCTGAGGCTATGCAAAAAGTTGCGAGTTATATATTGGCATTTCAGGGCACTCATCCAGCAAATCCAAAAGCTCCTCAAGGTGAATTGTGGAAAGAATTGCCCGGGACCCCAGTAGATACCATTGCTAAGTAGAAAATGGTATTTCGATTGCTTGTTTTCAAAAGTTTAGTCGAGAGTCAATCGAATTGTTATGGCAAAAAATCCTTCAATATTTGACCCAGATTCTTTCAGAGATTCCATCGGTACCATCAATGAGAGTGGTGA
>JBDSUZ010000083.1:0-7341 GCA_039927395.1 Saprospiraceae bacterium
CCATGATATAAAATTTAAGGTCTAGTCATATGACTAGTCCAAAAGTAAGCATAAAATCGATTAATACCTAATATTTATGGTATTTATTAAAAAATATATTATGTATCTAGTAAATGCCAAACTCGAGGCCTCCAGCTTTAGCTGGAGGTTGGCATTATAAATCTGAATAGGGCTTTAGCCCAAACTTTCCTTCCTATGGTTGGACTAGAGTCTGATCCTAATCTAGATCTGCAATGGCCGGGCTGAAGCCCAGCCCTATTGATCACAACCATATTGTGGATGAATGCAAGATCAATTGCCTCCAGCTTTAGCTGGAGGTTGGCATTATAAATCTGAATAGGGCTTTAGCCCAAACTTTCCTTCCAAATTTTGGACTAAAGTCCGATCCTAATCTAGATCTGCAATGGCCGGGCTAAAGCCCAGCCCTATTGATCTCAAAATTCGAATTATTCAACTAAATAACTAAGCAACTAAACAGAGCGCAGCGACTTCATCGACTCATCAAATCATCAAATCATCATAGCGCAGCGACTTCAAGAATTGGTGTGCGGTGTGCGGTGTGGGGAAGATTTGGTGCTGGGTCCTGGGAAATACTCGATTGATTCGGCTAAACAGCTAAACAATGCGAAGCGACTTTCAAATCAACAAATACACAAATCAACAAATCATCGTCGAGAAGCGACTTCTTCGACTAAGCGACTAAACAGAGCGCAGCGACCTCATCGACTCATCAAATCATCGAATCATCAAATCATCGAAGCGAAGCGACTTTTCTTTCTTAGATTAGCCCCTTGCAAGGCACAGGACTTCCTAATTGGCTGTTGTGCTGAGCTTTTTCACTCGATCTGACGATATGCATCCATTTTTTCACAGAGCGATTCGTTTAGCCTTCCTCAATTTGGTGCTTACTGCTTTGATAGCATTGTACGCACAGGGGATTCCGCTATTTGGATGGAGCGGCGGATATGCCCAAGTACAGTATATCGCTCTTCAGTTCTTCATGACCGGTTGGATATTTACGATCTTGTTTGCTAGCATACTGGGGTCATTTCCGGTGGTAGATAGTAAATCGCTGTTGGCATATCGCTCTGTTTTTGTCTTGGCGCAGATTGGAAGCTACGGCATGTTGTGCTCGCACCTACTAGATGAAATGGACATTATGCTGTCCTTATTTGCCTTGGTATTTACGGTGGCGACAACTTGGTTTTCATTGCGGGTGATTCGCGATACTTACGGTGATTCGACCTTGTCGCGAAGGTTTCTAGTGCTCTGCCTGATTTTTCTGTTTCTCTCCTCAAGTGCTCCGTATGTGCTGGCTTGGTTGGACGGCACGATGATCAACGAGCGTTTTGTGCAGAATGCAACTTATTTCTTCTTCCACATAGGATACAATGGCTGGATCACCTTCGGTATTGCAGCTTTGGTGATTCGATATCTGGAAATGCGAGGATGGGCGCCTGAGGGCAGAGCGGGCAGAAGGTATTTTCGCTGGATGGCCTATTCCTCTTTATTTACTTTTTTCCTGCATACACTGTGGGGCGAAGCGAATCCATTCAACTACGTGTTGGCAGGATTTGGTGCGCTGCTGCAAATCGGCGCTTCAGTCTACCTGATGCATTCTTTGTCACTGCGCAATCGTCAAAAGGATCCTGGTGTCCCCTTGATCGCGAGACGATTATTTCTCATGGCAGGGATAGCATTTCTGCTCAAGATCGCGCTGCAGATGGCAAGTGCATTTCCAAGAGTCGCTGAGATGGCCTATCGCGATCATCCGATGGTGCACGCTTTCCTCATCGAAATACTAGTTGGCTTTGTTAGCTTCTTCTTCATAGCATGGGCGATGCGCAAGGAATGGATGCTTGTTACCCCTTGGCTGCGATTGGGCGTCTGGCTTTTTGTTGCCGGTTTTTTTGCATTTGAAATTATCCTCGCCATCGAAGGCATTCAATTTGCCAAAATTAAAACCTCCCCAGCCTGGTTTCAAGGTGTGCTATTCATATCGACATCCTTTATGGTACTCGGAACAAGCTCTTTGGCATTTTCCAAATTGCGCGCCAGCTTAGACTAGCCATTTTGTAAGGCATCTCTCGCATTTTTTTGAATCGAATCTGAACTAATTGACAAAAGTCAATGTTGTAACATCAAATATGCATTTTATGAAAAAGCAAAGCAAAGTTCTAGCCAATTTATATGCGCAAGAGATGGATATGGGAGGTATCACCATACGTCAGCCATTTCCAAATCAGAAATTCCAACAGTTGGATCCTTTTCTGCTCTTGCACCACGGTAAATTTCAAGTCGCTGAGCATGCAATTCCTGCCAAAACAGGTGTGGGACCGCATCCGCATAGGGGATTTTCACCTGTGACGTTCCTATTTTCCGGTGGTATTCATCATCGCGATAGCAGAGGCAATAATCAGACGGTATATTCCGGTGGTACACAATGGATGAACGCCGGTATGGGGATCATTCATAGCGAGAGACCGCCGCTTGATATTCATGAACACGGCTCGGAGCAGGAGTTGATTCAACTTTGGATCAATAGTCCTGCCAAGCACAAAATGGATCAGCCTTCATACTACCCATTGCTAGCGGAAGATACCCCAACCTTCAATCTGCCAGATGATAAAGGCAAAGTAAGAGTGGTAGCAGGCAATGTCCTTGGAATTCAGGGATCAATTCCCTCGCTGAGCCCAATTCAGGCGGCAATGATGGAGCTCAAAGCTGGCGCAAAGATCGAAATAGGCATCGATCAAATGGATCAGGCTCTAATCTATCTGCTGGATGGCAAGATCAATGTGGAGGAATATGGTCTCGCAGAAGCACTTCACGCAGTGGTATTTGAAATTGGAGGAAATAGCATCTCATTTGAAGCAAAAGAGGATACCAGATTGCTATTTGTCAGTGGCAGACCACTGGATGAACCAGTCGTATCACACGGGCCATTTGTGATGAACAATCAAACGGAAATATTGGAGGCTATGCGCGACTACCAAATAGGCAAAATGGGCGTGTTGATCGAAGATTAAATCGTCCTCTGAAAAAAGTCAGTAAGAGTTTCAAAACCAATAAGTTATAATTTAATTTTGGGTTTGAAACTCTTGCTATTTGCATAATTTGCATCAACCCTTTTCCTTTATGCTTGTTTTTCTAAATTACTTTAACCTTTTCTTTCAGAATAGGAAACTGTGATTCTTTGTATAAGCTCAGCCAAAAATCAATCGGCATAATTTTGTTTGTGAATATAGCCAGGCTATTCGCCAGTTGCAATAGATTCTTGTCTATTTGCTTCAGTTCAAACAAAGCTTCTGTGCCAGTTTCCAAATCAAACTGTGAAGTAAACTCAAGCCAAGTTTTTCCCTTAATATTCAGGCATTCCAATACAATTTTTTGGAAGCCCTTGGGTCTACTTTGACTCCCCTTATTTTTGTATTCCTCAATTTGTAACTTCAACTGAAGAAATTGCAAATCCCATTTGGTTTCTAATTGCATGTTTGACCTGGATGCTGACAGCTTTTCATTCAGCTCAGCATCTACTGCATATTTTACTTCAGGATCCATTGCGTTAGGGTATACCAAAGCATCAGCTTTGTCTGCATCAGAAATCCTTGTTTTCTTGTTGTTTTCTTTCATGCCGGATATTTCGCTATGATCCTTAATAATGTACTCCCTTCCAAAAAAAGCTGTCTTCCACCGTCTAGAAAACCATATTGATGAATATAGTAAGGCTTTAATTTGGTTTTAGGAACCAGACTGACGGCCGCATTTATTCCATATGTTTTGACTGCTTCTCGACAACTAAAAGCAATCAAATTGCCAACTATCAGCCCAAATACCTTATCTGGACCAACGTTTATTCTACTACTTGCCAATAGTTTGATTTCTATCCTTTGATCACTTGGAATTTTTTCAATTGACACTAATCCCAAAACCTCAGTGTTACTTCTCAAAACTAATTTGAAACCGAGGTATGACGTCATTGTTCTCCAGGAGAAAAAAAAGTCATTGATGGTATACTTCCGATACTCATTAGCAGCTATAGGCAGGATATCGACAGCCTCTGGGTTTTGAGTAGATTGCCTTATTACAAACATATTACAAGATACAAAAGTTCGCTTAGACCCCTTTGATCATGTTAATAGCGTGACCTGATTGTCCAATAGTCATAGCAAAGTAATATTAAGCTTCACTTAGGTTCTCAAGGGCCTTCTGCGCTTCGATTTCTTCTAAATAACCGTAAGTTTGCGCTCCAATTGTTATAGGCTATTCGCCCTCATTCTAATGTTTTAACACAGATGAAATTATTCCTTCCTTTTTTTTTCTTTCTATTTTCCTTCGCGCTAATAGCCCAAGTCAAAGAATCCAAACACTTGTCCAATATCACGCAGTTGACATTTGGTGGAGACAACGCTGAAGCTTATTTCAGCTTCGACAGCAAGTTTTTGAGCTGTCAAGTCAACAACAAGAAATGGAACTTGCAATGCGACCAGATTTTTGATATCGACATCGCCAAAGCTAGCAAGGACTCTACCTATCGTCCCAATATGATCAGCACAGGTAAAGGCAGAACAACCTGTTCATACTATTTGCCTGACAATAAGCATATTCTGTATGCTTCAACGCATTTGGGAGCAGATACCTGTCCGCCACCTCCACCGCATATTCCCGGCAAATACCTTTGGGCAGTTTATCCCGATTTCGACATTTTCATTGCAGATAAGCAGGGCAAAATCACTAAACAACTTACCAAATCTCCTGGCTACGATGCCGAAGCCACGGTTTCGCCAGACGGCAAGAAGATAGTTTTCACATCAACTCGCAGCGGCGATCTGGAACTATGGACTATGGACATCGATGGCAGCAACAAAATGCAAGTAACGCATGGCCTGGGCTATGACGGTGGCGCTTTCTTTTCACCTGATAGCAAAATGTTTGTATTCCGTGCCTCAAGGCCAACTACTGCAGCGGATGTCAAAGAGTACAAGGATTTCCTCGCCCAAAATATCATAGCTCCCACCAATATGGAAATCTACACTTGCAAAGTCGATGGCTCAGACCTGAAACAGGTCACCAAATTGGGCAAGGCAAACTGGGCTCCATTTTTTGCTCCCGACAGCAAAAAAATCATCTTTTCCTCAAATCACAACTCCATAAAGGGGTATGATTTCCAATTGTATTCCATCAAATTGGACGGTAGCGATCTCGAACAGATCACAACCGAAAGTGTGTTTAATGCATTTCCTATGTTCTCCCCTGACGGCAAAAAATTGGTATGGAGCAGCAACCGCAACAACGGAGGCACACGTGACACCAATTTATTCATCGCCGATTGGAAGAATTAATTCACAATTATGATCAGACTATTTTGCTTCTTTTCACTGCTATTGACCATTTGCAATAGCCAGGCACAGACTATAGATTCGACTATTTTGCGCAAGCATATTGCCTACCTCGCCTCTGATAAATTGCAAGGCAGAGCACCAGGTACGAAAGGTGAAAAATCCGCGGCCGATTATATTGCCAAAGAATTTAAGAAATACAAGCTGCAAGCAAAAGGCAGCAAGGGCTATTTCCAAAGCTTCGATTACCAGCAATCAGAGAATCCTCATGATACGATATTGACTGAGGGCACTGGCTACACAGGTAAGAACGTGATCGGATATCTCGACAATGGCGCCAAGAAAACGATTGTAGTAGGAGCGCATTATGATCACTTAGGCAATGATGGTCGAGGATCATCGCTTGAAGGTGATGCGCATGGCAAGATTCACAATGGAGCTGACGACAATGCCTCGGGAACAGCCGGAATGCTTGAGTTGGCGCGCATTTTTGCCACCAATGTGACTAAGGAGAAAACCAATTTCCTGTTTATCGCATTTTCTGCTGAAGAAGCTGGCCTGATCGGTTCCAAGTATTTTACCAATAATCCTACCATTCCTCTTGAAAGCATCCATTGCATGATCAATATGGACATGATCGGTAGATTGGTTGATAGCACGCAGAAGCTGTTGATATTTGGCGTCGGCACAGGTGACATTTTTGTCGATCACTTGAAGAAAGTCAACCGCAAACGCTTTGAACTTGTGCTGGATTCATCAGGAGTAGGACCATCAGATCAGACCTCATTTTACCTCAAGCAAATACCTGTATTGCATTTCTTTACAGGACAACATAGCGACTATCACAAGAGTACTGATGATATAGAGAAGATCAACTTCAAGGGAGAGACAAAAGTCCTTAATTACATAGCTGATATCATGAGGGATTTTGCGATAGCTCCGCAAATAAAATACCTAGAGACTCGCACAAAGGAGAGCGAAAAAATGTCATTCAAAGTGACGCTTGGAGTGATGCCAGATTATGCATTCCAAGGGCAAGGTCTTAGGCTCGATGCTGTCAACAAGGACAAACCTGCAGAGAAGGCAGGACTGCTTGCTGGCGATATAGTGATCCAATTGGGTGATGTGGTCGTCAACAATATCTATGACTACATGAATGGACTAGCGAAATACAAGAAAGGGGATACTGTAACCGTCATCGTGAAGAGGGGAGAGGAAAGCATCAGCAAAGCTGTGACCTTTTGATTTTGTTATAGATCAATGAAATAGAAACTTACTTTTGCATTTCAAAGTTTGTTCTTATTTCAAATATGGAGGCAGAGAAATCAGATAAAGGAAAGAAAAAGCAATGGCTCAAGAAGCTTGGGATCCTCGGATTTCTGTTTTTCCTTGTCAAGGGTTTGATCTGGATTGGAGTCGCAATATACGCCTGGTGGCATATCAAGAAATAGCCCATTCAGCGCCCATGTCTTGCTAATTTCCCAATAAATCGATATATTTAGAATCATCAAAATATTTTAAGATGAATTCTAACAATTACAAAACGCATTGGATTATATTATTTGCCGCTATATTCTTCAATCCGGCAATCAATTTTGCACAAGTAGAAGGAGAGTGTGATTCACTGATATCTCCCTGCGAAAATACCTTTTCCTTAAATGGATTTTACATCGATCTCGAGGCTGTTTCTGGCAATATTCTGATCCATTCATTTCACACGCTTACGCAAAATGGCGGAGCACGTAATGTAGACTTATACTACAAAGCAGGCAAATACCTTGGTGCTGAGGGAGATCCACTACTGTGGAATCTTGTTGGCTCAACTAATGATTTTGCACCTCAATTTGGCCCTTCATGTCCGCTTCCCTATACTGAAATTCCGATTGTTGCTTACAAACTTTCGATTCTCTTGATGGTTATACGGATTAAACGGCGACGTACGAATCGTGCGTCGCTACTGCTTGTCGATATGATTATTTCGACTTCGTCAACTTCGCAAACT